>JAJXPD010000273.1 GCA_021641325.1 Opitutales bacterium | reverse complement strand
GATATATATCTTAAAAATTTCAAAAAGACGCAGATAATTTCGATGACCGACGATGCCGCGATTTTGAAATACAATATCGGCGACGGCGCGCCGCGCGTTGGAATGCGCCGCGACGGGGTTGGATCGCCGAGCCATTTCAAAACGTGGATAGGTTCGGAACGTTATTCGAAAATCCCGAATATGGGCGAAGTCTGGAAATACCGACCGATAGTTTTCGAGTCCTTCCAAAGCGTCGACAAGATGAAAAGCTGGGGATGGGACATTCTGTTTTCGCTCAACTGGATGCTCGAAAACCACGTTTCAATCGTGAACGAAGGTCCGTTCCAACCGCACCAAATAAAGGAGGGCACGCCCGAAGCCGAGGCTTTGCGCAACGTCGATTTATACGCAGGGGCAAGGCTCGTTCCGCAGTCGGCGAATTTCGTCTACCGCAACGGGAAGTTGGACGTGAAAATCGTCGGGGTAAACAAGGGTGTCGCCAAGATTTACCTGCCGTACGAATTCGTCTACGAAGTGCGCGGCGCGGACGGCGGGCTTGTCGCCGAAAAGGTTTCTCAAAAAGATCCGCGCTCGATTCTTACGGGAGAATTCGAGATTTCCGACAGTTTTGACGTGTCGCTCGAGAATGGCAAAGATTATGCTATTTCCTTGCGTGTGCGGAACATCGCCAAGGTATTGCGCGACTTCCGCTTCGCCGCGAAGAATCTGAACTCGGACGGTTCGTTGCCGCTCGGAAAAATTTCATTAAAATAGAAAAATAAAAAGAATAAAATGAAAAATTATTGCCGTTAATATCGTCGCGTTTGTTGTGTGCGTGCTCGCCCCATGTCGAAACTCAAACTACATTTGCGCTGTGCCCCAAAATTAGGACAGGAAGCTAAGGGAGTAAATTGACTTGCTTGACGTTATTGTCGATTGTGTTTATTGATTCAAGATTAAAATGGTTCGTATCGCCCCCATGGGGGCGGCGGCGGGCGCTTGGCGGCTCGTAGTTCAACGCCGAGTGCGGTCGCTCGTTATTGTACTTTTCGCGCCATTTGTCCAGCTCTTCGCGCGCCTCACGCACGCTCTCGAACTCGATTCCCCGCAATAATTCGTTGCGCATCGTCCCGTTGAAACTCTCTATCTGCCCGTTCTCCGTCGGCTTTCCCGGACTCGTGAACTCGAGCGTTATTCCCCGCTCTTTGCTCCACCTCTCCATATACCGACTCCTAAATTCCGACCCATTGTCGCTCTTTATCGTCTTCGGCTTTTCGCAGCGTATCCGAAACGTTGTTCGATGCTTCCACTTCTTTGAGTATTTGCGTGATTTGCTCTTCCGTGTATTTTTTGCGTCTGTTTCCCATTTGATTTGCCTTCCTATTTTGCAAATCAATTTACCCCTTGCAAGTCTGTCCTGTTTTTCGGGCACATATCAGTCGGGGCTCTCTTTGTTTTGGGGTATCCGCTCGCACGACAGCGGGGGTATGTCCGAACAAGGGGTGTTTTGGGAAGCTCCTTATCCACTTCGCGGACTGCTCGTCCACTTCGTTCAACTTTTATAGTCTGTTCTTGAAGCTACTGCTCTCGCAATGAGCTTCAATTCATTGCCAGTCTAATGAGGCGCAAGTTTCGAAAGAAGCTTGCG
>JAJXPD010000097.1 GCA_021641325.1 Opitutales bacterium | reverse complement strand
ATAATAATGTATCTGCTCGAATCGGCAAACTACACGCCCGAATCGTTCATGGAAAGCTTGGAGTCCATTCTCGAACGCCGTTCCGATTACCAGCTTCTGCGTCTCGAAAAGGTCATTCACGACAGGCTCTATTCCAAAAAACGCCGCTATTGACCGCGCTCCTCCGCCCGCCGCATCCGAGGGCGTCGGGGCGCAAAGCGGGCTTTGCGGCGGAGTTTGCCGAACAATCAACCGCGCCCGCCGACACGGCGGGCTTTTGCGTTCGGGGCAATCGCCTTGACAATCGGGCGGCGTTTCGTAGACTGGGTTCATAATCTTTAACACGAAGGAATTTTTTATGTTTACGGGTATTGTCGAGGCCACGGGAAAAGTGGTTTCTTTCGAGGAAAAAAAAGCGGCTTGGCTCTTGAAGCTTGAAGTTCCCGACATTATCGCCGACTCGCTCGCCGAGGGCGACTCCCTTGCGTGCAACGGCTGCTGCCTGACGCTCGTCGGGCGCGAGGGCAACACGGTGTCGTTCGAGCTTCTCGAAGAGACTATCCGCCTGACGAGCTTCGAGGGGATGTCGCGCGGTGCTCTCGTGAATTTGGAGCGTCCGCTCGCCGCCGACGCGCGTTTGGGCGGGCACTTCGTAAGCGGGCATGTGGACGTCCGCAGTACCGTGCTCGACTTCGAACAGCGCGGCAAAAACTATTATCTGCGCGTCGCCGTTCCCGCGGAATTTTCAAAGTACGTCGTGTACAAGGGAAGCATCGCAATAGACGGCATTTCTCTTACGATTGCCGAGGCGCATGCCGACTCGCTCGCGGTGTGGCTCATTCCGCATACGCTCGAAGTGACGAACCTCGCCGACTGCAAGGCGGGGAAATTCGTCAATCTCGAATTCGACATACTCGCAAAATACGTCGAGAAAATAGCCGCGGGCAGCCGTGAAAATTCCCCGTACCAGCCGCAGGCGTAGCTTCCGCAAACCGTCGCCGAAACGCGCCGCTCAGTTTGCGGCGGTCGTTTTGCTGTGGGTGCTGTGGTCGCTGTTTTCGCCCGACTTCGACGGCGGACAGCCCGCCGACCAGCCCGCACCGATTCCCCCGTCGGAAGTTCCCGTGCGGACTTCGTCGGTTGCGGAGGGCAGGGTGCGCGTGTGCACTTGGAATGTCCGCAACTATTCTGTGGCGGGGCGGAAAATCGGCGGGAAGTACGTGCAGTCGCCCAAGCCGGAAGCGGAGAAGACGGCGTTGCGCAAGTCGCTTGCGGCGATAAACGCCGACGTTCTGCTGATAGACGAAATGGGCGACGCAGCCTTTCTGCGCGAACTGCGCGACGACCTCGCGAAATTCGAGGGGCTTGTCTACGAATACACCGCCACAACCCGCTACGACTCGCCGTCGCGCGTGGCGATAATGTCGCGCATAAAGCCCGAAAAATTCGTGGACTGCTGCGACATCAAATTCGAGTTCAAGGGCGACAACCGCTTTTCGCCGCGCGGCACGCTCGGCGCGTGCTTTGATGTCCGCGGCGTAAAATGGTACGCGTTCGCCGTCCACCTGAAAAGTCCGCTCGGGGCGAGGAAGTCGGACGAAAAATTCACGCCGTTCCGCTTTGCGGAGCTTAGGGCGATTTCCGCGAGAATCAAAAGCGAAACGGGCGGCTGCAAAAACGTAATCGTTGCGGGAGACTTCAATCAGGAGCCGAGCGACGCGCTTTTGCGGAACATTCGCGGCATGGTTCTCGTTCCGCAGTCGGACGAAGACGGGCGCGAGTACACTTATTTTTGGTCGAAGAAAAACATATTTTACAGGTACGATTTCTTCCTGTTTTCGAAGCCAATGCTCCCGTTCCTTTCGGGCGCCGCCGCCGTTTGGAAGCGCGGCGGAGACGCAAGCGACCACCGCCCCGTGTACGTCGATTTGGACTTCTCCAAAAACTAACGCATGCGTCTTTTGAAGTACGCCAGTTGAAGCCTGAAAACCGTCGATACCACGCCGAGCGTAAGAAGTATCGTCGAGATATAGACCGCCTGCACGAGGATTCGCGCGTAGATGTACGGCTCTATTTCGAACGGCGCGCATCTCGACGGAATCAGGTAGTTTGCGGCGGCGACAAGCACTATCGCCGCGGGCCAGAAGAACTTCCAGAGGGTAAGCACGCAGAAGTCCCAAACGCCCGTGTGCCGTTTGTCCTGCGACGCATTCACGAGAGATGCCGCAATTTTCTGGGGCGCAAGCAGGTTTGCGAGCGGAATGAAAAACAGCCAGTTCGCCGATTCGGAAAATTCGTACGACGGCGACATTCTCCGCGCGTATTTCGAGACGAAGCCGAGCCACTTGAAGCCCGCGAATGCCGCCGCGCAAAGAAGCGCGAAAATCGCCAGAGCCGAGAGCGATTCAAGCTTTCCGATTTCCGAGGATTGTATTGTGGTTTCGAGCCTTTCGGCGGGGGTTTTCGCCGCGACGTACACTTTGTGCATTCCGAGCGTTTGGCACAGAAAAAACGTTTTCAGCCCGACGCAGACCGCAAGGGAGGCGAGCAAAGCCCTGAGGGGGTAGGTATATTTTTTCAGCTCGAAAATGCGGTCCCTGTTTTCCGAGCTTTGCGACAGCGACGAGTCGGCGTAGCGCAGCCAGATTTTCTGTTCGGGCGACCACACTTTCGTGTTTGCGTCTATTGCGCGTCCGGCGAAAAGCCTGCGAACCGTGCCGCCCGAAACGGGGCCGCATTTCGTTCCGTCTTTTTCGTAGTACCACATGTTAT
Organism: Opitutales bacterium; assembly: GCA_021641325.1. Lineage (GTDB taxonomy): Bacteria > Verrucomicrobiota > Verrucomicrobiia > Opitutales > Intestinicryptomonadaceae > Merdousia. The sequence goes on along the minus strand of JAJXPD010000097.1, from coordinate 5,536 downwards.
TTACCTATGCAAAATTTTGAAAATATCCTGTCGAGAATCTGCTCGTTGTCTGTCTTCCCGACGATTTCGCCGAGGGCGTCGAGCGACTCGCGCAGGTCGGACGCCACAAGCTCCGACGGCTCGTTGTTTTCGATTTTCGCGCGCGCCGATTTTATGGAGTCGAGCGTTCTTTCGAGAGCCGCCGCGTGCCGCGCCCCCACGAGGACGTCGTCCGCCGACGCCGTTATGCAGTGCTCTTCAATCAGCCCAACCACCGCATTGCGCAGGCTTTCAAGACCCTCGTTTTGTCGGCAGGAAATCCGAACGGTTTTGAAGCCCGCAAAGCTTTTTTCGAAAAGTTCGGGCTTCGATTCGGGGAGGTCGCACTTGTTTATCACAACGACCGTGTTTTGGGGCGCGAAAACCGACTCCGTTCCGTGCGGAAGCTCCGGGATTCCCGCGGCGGCGTCGAGCACAAGTAGCCCGATGTCGCAGCGTTTGAGCCTGTCCACCGCCATCGCCACGCCTTTCGCCTCTATTTCGCAGTCCGTCTCGCGCAGTCCTGCGGTGTCGACGAGGTTTACGGCGTATCTGCCGACGATGAGCTTTTCGGAAATGAAGTCGCGCGTGGTGCCCGCCGTGGCGCTTACGATTGCGCGTTCGTCGCCCACGCGCGCGTTTAGCAGCGACGACTTCCCCGCGTTCGGCGCGCCCGCAATCACGGCGTTTATGCCGTCGTGCACAAGCGGCGCGTACTTGGCGGTTGCAAGGAGTTTTTCGACGTCGTCGGCGAGCGCGTCGGCGGAGTCGGCAAGCTTCTGTTTGTCCTCTTCGGGAAGGTCGTCTTCGGGAAAGTCTATGTACGCTTCGACCAGCGCGGACATGTCGAGAAGCCCGTCGGAAATGCGGGCGATGCGCCTGCCAAGCTCGCCCGAGAGCTGTTTTTGCGCCGCCTGCAACGCGCGTTCGCCGCGCGCGCCGATTACGAGAGCCACCGCCTCCGCCTGCGAGAGGTCGAGCTTGTCGTTCATGAACGCCCGCCGCGTAAATTCGCCCGCCTGCGCGGGTCTTGCGCCGCGGGCAAAGAGGTCGTCGAGAATTTTCCGCGCGATGAACGGGTTGCCGTGGCACGAGATTTCGAGCATGTCTTCGCCCGTGTAGGACGCCGGTTTTTCGAAGAGCGTAAATACCGCTTCGTCGAGCGTTTCGCCCGCGATGTTTTTGTAGACGCCGAAATTCGCAACCCGCGGTTCGACCGTCCGCCTGCGGAAAGCCTCCCGCGCAATTCTTGCGCAGTCCGCGCCGCTGAGCCTTACCAGCGCGATTGCCGACTCCCCGCTGGGAGTGGAAAGTGCCGCTATCGTTTCTTCCATTGTTTTCCGAAAAGTTTTTTTGTTGCCATTGCCGCCGCCGCGCACGCGCAAAACGCCGCGCCCCCGACTGACAGCGCGTCGATTCGCGCCTTGAATTTTGTCGAGCCCGTGTTCGCCGAAAAGTCTATTTTCTGCTCCCTCTGCCATTCGGTCATGTCGGCTTCGAAAGCCGAGTACGCCGCGAAGTACGCGCAGACGCCGACCGCCGCCGACACCGCAATCACCGCGAATTTGAATCTGCGCGTATACTTTTTCATTTCCGCGCCTTCAACGCCGCTTCGAGTTTGCGCATGTCGAGCCTGTCCGTAGCCGCGACGCCGTTTTTGCCGAACCAGCCCTGATTCATCTCTATGCAGTAGAGAATGTCGGCCCGCGACGACCCCACCGAATCGAGGTTGTGCGGGTAGAGCTTTTTGACCTCCGTGAGCACTCCGTTTTTGTCGAAAAAACCGATGTCGAGCGGGATTTTCGTGTTCTTCATCCAGAACGACGCCCTCGACGGCGTTTCGTAGACGAAGACCATGCCGTCGTTTTCGCCGAGCGAGTCTCTGAACATCAGCCCGCGCATTTTCTCTGCGTCGGAGACCGCCAGCTGCGCCCTGAACGCGACGCCGCCTACCGACATGTCGAAAAACGCGTCGGCGTCGGCGGGTTTCGGCTTGTCGGCTGGGCATGCGCACAAAAGCAACGCGCACGCGTACGCGCATACGAACTTTACAATATTCGGCATGTCTTTTAATCTGTACAATTAAAACTTCCGCGCAATAATAAAAAAATGAAAAGAGAAATTGTTTTGAGGGGTTCGTGCCAAACCGACGCCGACATGCTTTACTTTACGGGCGTTCCCGTCCCCGACCCCTTCTACGCGTTCACGCTGCGCGGGCGCAAATGCGCGTTAATCGGCGCGCTCGAATTGGGGCGGCTGTCGAAGGGCGGGCGGCTCGACGAAATTTTCGACCTCAGCTCACTTTCCCGCAAATATTTTCCGAACGGACGCGCCGACGAAACCGCCGTGCTTGCGAAAATCCTCAAAAACTCCCGCGTCCGCGGGCTGCTTGTGCCGCAGAATTTCCCCGCATTGCAGCTCGAAAGGCTCAGGGCGGCGGGCTTCGACGTCGCGGTTGCCGACGCTCCGATTCTCCCCGAACGCGACGTGAAATCGGCCCGCGAGCTTGCCGAAATCGAAAAGGCGAACGCCGTAGCCGCAAAGGGCTTTGCGCGGATAGCGCAGATTCTGCGCGAGTCGGAAGTGTCCGACGGAAAGCTCGTCTGGCGGAATCGGACGGTTTCGAGCCAGCTTCTGCGCTTCGAGGTCGAAAGCGCGGCGTTGGCGGAGGGCGCGGACGCAATGTACACGATTGTCGCGGGCGGAAATCAGGCGTGCGACCCGCACGAAGTCGGGCACGGCGCGATTCTCCCGAATTCCCTGATTGTTGCCGACATCTTCCCGCGCCTGAGGTCGTCGGGCTATTTCGGCGACATGACCCGCACGTTCTTGAAGGGAACTCCCAGCGACGCGCAGGCGCGGCTTGTCGAAACCGTCGCCGCCGCCCAGAGGCTTGCGCTTTCGAAAATCCGCGACGGCGCGGAAGGCTCTGAAATCCACGCCGATGTTGACGACTTCTTCGCCGAAAACGGTTATTATACCGAGTTCCGCAAGGGCGCGTGGGGCGGATTTTTCCATTCCACGGGGCACGGCGTTGGGCTTGACATTCACGAAAAAATTTCGATAAGCCCGCGCAAGTGCAAACTGCGTTCCGGCAACGTCGTCACCGTCGAACCGGGGCTGTACTACCGCGGAATAGGGGGGTGCAGGATAGAGGACACCGTGGTTGTGCGCAAAACCCGCGCGCGCAAACTCTCGAACTACCCCTACGATTGGGTCATAAAATAGTTGCCAAGCGCGGGGCGTTTTGCGAAACTTTGCGGATATGTTCAGGTGGCTCGTAATTCTTGTTTGCGCGTTCGTTTCGGCGGGCAATGTCGGCGCGGAAATCGGCGAAAAGGCGTTCCGCGAACGCGCAAAATGCGCGGTTGCGGTAAAATACAGCATAGAGCTTGAAGAGGACAGACGGCAGGTTGCTACAATGGGCATGGTTGCCGACTCCGACGGCACGGTTATAGTGCCCGCAAGCGAGATTCCGCTTTCGCTCCGACACGACGAACTCAAAGACTTTAAAATCCACTTCTTCGGCGGCGACCCCGACGGCTACTCCGCAGAATACCTCGGCGCGGACTCTCTTTCGGGCACGCACTTCCTCAAACTGAAAAAGGGGCTTCCCGACGGACTCGTTCCGTATACGTCGTTTGCGCGGGCGGGCGTTTCGCGCGGGCAGACGGTGTGGGGCGCGGGAATTTCGCGCGAGGAGTTTTTGTTCGAGCCGTACCTGCTGAAATCGTATGTGTCCGACATCGGGCGGCGTCCCGTAATGAAGGCGGCGTCCCCCGTTCCCGTAGCGGCGGTGGGCACGGCGGTATTCGACGAAAGCGGAAAATTCGTCGGCTGGGGAGACTCTCCCGCAAGCGAGCTTCGCCTGCTCTACGCCGAAAAAATCAACGGGCTTCCGATAACGCTCGCCGCGCCGGTTTCGACCGACTCTTTCATTCTGCCCGACGAGCTTGACAAAATTCTCGCCCGACGCCCCCCGCGCCCCGAAGGCGGCAAATTCGGCTGGCTCGGTCTTGTCAACACAAAGGTTTTGAAGCGCGACGTCGCAAAAATGATGGGCGTGGGGAACGCCAGCGCGTTTCTAATCAGCGACATCGCCAAAGGCTCGCCCGCGGAAACTGCGGGGCTGAAAAAGGGCGACATCGTGGTGGCGGTGGACGGGAAGTCGGTGGAAGTCTGCTTCGAGCAATTCGCGCTCTACAATTTCAGGCTGCTGTTTGCCGAGCACAAAAAGGGCGACAAAATTTCGCTTTCGGTAATCCGCGCGTCCGACGCCCCGCGCAAAGTCGAAGTTGTCGTGGGCGAGAACCCGAAAACCCACAGGGAGTCGAAGACGAAGTATTTTAAAAGGATAGGTTTTTCCGTCCGCGAATACCTTTTCGACGACGCCGTAGCCCGCAAAAACCTCGAAATAAAGACCGACGCCCCGCCCGTCGTAAAATACGTAAAGCCGAACAGCCCCGCAGCGTCCGCGCTGCCCGCCCGCCTGTTTGCGGGCGACATTGTGCGCGAAATAAATTCAAAGCCCGTGTCCTCCTACGCCGAGGCCGTCGCGGAGCTTGCAAAGCTCGACGCGTCCGCAAAGGAAATCGTGATTTTGGCGGAGGACATGAAAGAGACAAAACTCGTGAGAATCAAGCTCGACTGATGAAACTTTCCGCAACATTCATGCTTATTTTCTACGCCGTTCCGCTTTTCGCCGAAGCGGGATTCGCCGATGCCGACGCCCCGCTTACGGAGTCTCTGCGCGAACGCGCGGCGACCGCCGAACGCCTCGAAAACTGGCGCGAAGAGCGGGCGAGGCTGCTTTCGCTTGAAAAGTCTTACGCGGCTCTCGCAAAGTCGAAACGCGCGGAAATCGCGGCGGTTGCGGCGGCGAACGAATCGGCGCGGAAAAGCCTCGCCGAAGCCTCCGCAAAAAACGACTCCGACGCCCGCGACTTGCAACGCCTTTCGTCTTTTGCCGACGCCCAATACGCCGTCCTGCTTTCAGACCCCCGCGCGGCGGAAATTCTGCGCGGCGCGTTCCCCGAAACCCTCGACGGCAAGACGGCCGTCGAAAAGCTGCGCGTCTTGGCGGACGCAATCGACAGGCTCTTCGCGGCGGACAAGACCGTCGAAAAGGGCGCGGACGGGAAAGTCCGCACGGGGATTTTTTTGAGGGCTTCCGGCACGGAATCGCGCGGCGGCATTGCCGAGCTGAAAACGGAGGGCGCAAAACATGGGAAATAGGTTTTTGAAATTCTTTGCGCTATTCGCCGCCGCGTTCGCGCCCGCCTTTGCGGGGCTTGCGGCGGAGTCAAACTGGGCGCGGGGAGAGCTTGAAAAGGCGCGGGCGGCGGACGCGGCGGCCGTCGCTAAAATCGCGGCGGAACGCGCGGAAATTGCGGCGCGGATTTCAAGGCTCGCGGAGGAGTCGGCGTCGCTCGACGCTTCGCTTGCGGCGGCGAGGGCGGAGGCTTCCGCGCTTGCGACGCTTTCGGAAAAATCCAAATTCTACGACTCCGTCTGGGCG
>JAJXPD010000272.1 GCA_021641325.1 Opitutales bacterium | reverse complement strand
ATTCTGTACATGGACAACAAGGAGACTGCTGCGGGCTTTTTCTGGCTTAAAGAGTCGCCGGTGTCGCTCGTGCAGCTGGCGTACCCCGCGGCGGACTTCTTCGCCGAGTGGGGAAAGTTCCTGCTCGTGGGCGCGGGCGTCGACGCCTCCGACATCTCCGCCGACAAATGGACGCCCGCATACGGCTATGTCTTCGGCGTCTGGAACGGCGGCGAGCGCGAACGCCTGCTCGCGCTGAGGTCGTACCAAAAGAACCTCCGCCGCTTGAAGGAGGGGCGCGACGAAATGGTCATGCTCAACACTTGGGGCGACAGGGGGCAGGACACGAAAGTAAACGAAGCGTTTTGCAAAGAGGAAATCGCCCGCGCAAAAAAAATGGGCATAACGCACTTCCAAATCGACGACGGCTGGCAGGCGGGCAAGAGCGGCAATTCGGCGTATGGCGGCTCGTTCCTGAACATATGGGCGAACCCCGACTACTGGAAACCCTCGCCCGAAAAATACCCCAACGGCTTGCAGACGGTCGTAGACGCCGCCCGCAACGCGGGAATCGAGCTTTGCCTGTGGTTCAATCCGAGCTGGCCAGACGACTTCGCCGACTGGCAAAAGGACGTCGCCGCCCTTACTTCGCTCTACGACAAATTCGGAATCCGCACGTTTAAAATCGACGGCATGAAAATCCGCACAAAGCTCGCCGAAGAGCGCGTCCGCGCCATGTTCGACGCCGTTTTGGCGCACACAAAGGGCCGCGCCGTGCTGAACCTCGACGTCACCGCGGGGCGCAGGGGCGGGTATTTTTCGTACTCGAAATACGGCAACATATTTTTGGAAAACCGCTATACCGACTGGCAAAACTACTACCCGTACTGGACACTCCGCAACATCTGGACAATCTCGAAATACGTTCCCGCCGAGCGTCTTCAAATAGAATTCCTCAACAACGACCGCAACACCGAAAAGTACGGCGACGACCCGTTCGCGCCCGCAAAGTACGATATCCGCTACCTCTTCGCAACGACAATGGCGGCGCAGCCCTTGGCATGGATGGAGGCTACGGGGCTGTCGGACGAAAACATCGAAAAGCTCGCGCCGCTCGTGCGCGACTATAAAAAAGTGTCGCACGATTTCCACACGGGGACAATCATGCCGATTGGCGAAGAGCCGACTGGACGCTCGTGGACGGGCTTCCAGTCGGTGAAGTCGCCGACTTCGGGGTACGTAATCGCCTACCGCGAGTTCAATCCCGCAGCGTCAAAGAAAATGGCGACGCGCTTCGATGCGGGCGCGGAAGTTTCGTTCGAGCCGGTGCTAGGAAGCGCAAAGGCGTTCAGGGCGGAAGTCGACGCCGATTCGCGCGTCGAATTTTCGCTTCCCGAAGAAAATTCCTTCGGCATGTGGAAATACACGGTGCTTAAAAACCCGTCCAAGAAATAGGAGGAGGGCTTCCCCGAACGCGAACCGCGCCGAACTGGCGCGTTTTTTGCGCGGGCGGATACGCCGCAAAAAACGAAAAAAAAGTGTGGCGGTTTCCGTTTTTTGGGTTCATTATGTTTTCCCGATGTGCGTTCTCGCGGCGTTCGGAAGCCGGGGGGGGCGCGCAACGCTTAAATTTAACAAATCGCAGCACTATGAATATCGAAAACCTAAACGTTTTGGCGG
>JAJXPD010000096.1:4431-8399 GCA_021641325.1 Opitutales bacterium | reverse complement strand
ATTTGCAGCTTCGGGGAGGGCGGGTTTGCTCAAAATTTGTTTGACCTAAGGGGGGAAAATAGTTTAATCGACTTCATGAAATCTATGAAAAGTTTGTTTATCGCTTTATTCGCGGCGGCTCTGCTTCCGACTTCCCTCTTCGCAAAAGCAGACCCCGTGAGCGTCTCGAAAATCGAGTTCAAAAGACTGCAACCCTCCGACATCTTGGCGTCGCCCGGGCAGTGGACGCGAATCATGGTCGAAGTTGCGGGCAACGAAAACCCCGACGACAAGTCGAACAACGAGCAGTGGGTGCGCGATGTAGAAGTTGCGCTGACTCTCGTATACCTCGACGAAAAGGCTAAAAAGTCGGAGCGCAACAAGCCCGAAAACATGATTGTGCTAAAAAACAAGGCAAAGCTCTTTGCGGTAAAATGCAACCAGAAAGTCCCCGTAGTATTCTATATACCGCCGGAGGCGTTCCCCATTTACAGGCTATCAAAAGACCCCTTTGCGTACAGCATAGAGCTTAGCGTCGGCGGCACGCCCGTGGCGCTCTCGCGCGAGAACATGAAGACGATGCTTTCCAAAAATATCGCGCGTTCGACAGACGTAAAGAAAGTCTACGACAGCTACCAGAAGCTTGTGCAGTCGGCATCCGCCGCCAACGAAAACGTGCTCATGACCCTGCGCGACGTTCCCCTGAACGTCCAACGCTACGAGTACAACAAGACCAGCGGCGCAATTCCCACCTATTTGCCGACCAAATAGCCACTTGCAATCCGTCGGGCGCGGGAAGCCCTCGGCGGATTCGTTTTTTTCGCATTTTGCGGAAAAAATTGCTTTACTATAAAGGGGCGGTTTTGATAGTTTCAACAAATACCCCGCAAACAATTTTGCTCCTATCCCAATTTAAAAAAGAGAAATGGCTCAAAAAAATAAGCTCATAATAAACTGTCAGGCCACGCATGTCACTGCGGCGAAGTTCTCGGCGCAGAACGGCAGGCTGGTGCTTGAAGATTTCAAAATGCAGGAGCTTTCCTACGACTATTCCGTTCAGGAAGACTGGTTGGAAGCTCTGCGTTCGGCGTTAAAATCGATGAACGTTTCGGGCAGGGCGACGGTTATCGCCCCTTCGATGCTCCTGCTTACAAAGACAATCAAAATTCCACATGTGGACGCCGCCCGCCAAAAGGAGGTCGTTTCGTTCGAGGCGGAAAAGAACATTCCGTACCCCATCAACGAAGTCTCGTGGGACTATCAGGTGATTGCCGACGACGGCATTGAAACCGAAATTTTCCTCGCCTCCATGAAGTCGAGCGCGGCGGACGAATTCTGCGCGGCGCTGGCGTCGGTGGGAATCGTAGCCGACACTATCGAGGCGTCGTCGATTCTCGACTACAACACTTGGAAGTACTGCGGTCTTGAAAGCGACGTCGTTCTGCTCAACGTGGGCGCGCGGTTCTCGAACATGCTTGTCGTGCGCGACGACGGGCTTTTCGCCCGCAGCATTCCCGTCGGCGGCAACGCCCTCACTCAGGCGATTGCGGACTCGATGGGGCAGAGCTTCGATTTTGTCGAAGACCTCAAATGCAAATATTTCAAGAATAACGAGGACGTCGAAATGTCGTCCACGGCGTCGAGCGCGGCGGAACACTTCACTTCGAACGCCAAGAGCGTAATGCAGAGAATCGGCTTGGAGCTGAAACGCTCGATTCTCAACTACCGCAGAACGGGGCGCGTGGCGACTCCGAAGAAAATCTACCTCACGGGCAGAGGCTCGCTCCTCCCCGGCTTCGCCGAATACATCGCCGAAGACGAGAAGATGGACGTGGAATTTTTGGACTCGCTCGCAAACGTCTCCGTTTCGGCGGGCGTGAATCAGGCGCTTCTCAACGCCTGCTCTCAGCAGATGAGCGAACTCGTCGGCGAGGCTGCGCGAATGGTGGTGCAGGGCGCGATGGGTGTAAACCTTTTGCCCAGGCACATTATAGAGGAAACCGAGTTCGCGGCGAAGCGACCGCTCATGGTTTTGGGCGCGGCGTTGCTCGCGCTGGCGGCTGTTCCCCCGTTCCTTTTCGTATCGGGCGCGATTTCGTCGGACAAGGCGTACATCGCAAAATTCGCCGAAAGCACGCCCGCAATCAACGAGCGAATTGAAGAGCTTCAAAACAACGAAAAGGAAGTAAAGCTTCTCTCCTCGAAAATCGAGGGCTTGGAGGGCTTGGCGAAATCCAAGTCGAACTGGATTAACCTGTTCATCGATATCGAGCAGAAACTCATGGAGCAGAAGGACGTTTGGCTCGACAAGCTGCACGTCGTGCGCTCCGCCGACCCGAAAAAGCCCATGTACAATCTGGAACTTTCGGGACGCCTGCTTTTGCGCGACGCCAATCCCGACGACCCCGAAGCCTACGACACAAACAAGGCTATCGAACGCATAAACAAGCTTCTCGACTCCTTCAAAAGCTCGTCGTTCATCAAGGATTACTCGAACGTCAGGACAGACCCGACAAACCCCAGAATCTTGAAGTTCGACTTCACTTTGACGGTAAACCCCGACAAGCCCATATAATTTATTGCGGAGAGAAAAATCCCTATGAAATACTTTAAGAAATATCCCCTGTTTTTCGTCGTGACGGCGGTGTTGCTTCTCGCGTTTGCGGGCATGGCGGGCTTCGACGTCTACCTGAATTCGCAGCGCGCGACGGTCTCTAAAAAACTCTCGCGCGAAATGAATTCGTACAGAGACGCCCTCGCGGACGATCCCACGCAAAAGGCAATCGACGCGTCGAAGTCTAACATCGACAAACTCAAAGGCCACTTGGCATTTCTCGAAAAAGACCTGACCCGCGCGTCGGCGTCAATCTTCAAGCCGCTCACCGCGAAAGAGGGCTACCAGCTGGTCGAACAGCTCCGCGGCTTCGTAAACTCGTGGCGCAAAGAGGCAAGAAAGCTCGAAATCGACCTTTCCGACTCGATGGACTTCGGCTTCAAAAAATACGTCGCCCCCAACGCAGAACCCCCGAAGGAAGAGGCTCTGGCGGCAATCTGGAAACAGGCGTGCGTTCTCAATTATGTGAATAAAAAACTCTTCGCATGCAAGTCGGACAAGTCGCCGATGTGGATTCTGAACGTCCAGCGCGAACTCCTCCCCGATGAGGGCGTCAAGGACGACGGCAAACAACGCCGCAACGTGCGCGCCCGCCGCAATGCGGACTCGCAGTCGGGCGACAACTTCAAAATCGACCCCGCAATCACCGCCCGCAAGGCCGGCAGTCTCGATACGATTGCATACAAATTCACGTTCGCAGGGCACACCGACGTGCTCCGCAGATTCCTCAACCAGCTCAAAGATTTCGACGCAATGCTCGTTGTGCGCAGTATCGACGTAAAACCCGCCGACTACTCCCAGCTCGAACAGCTCAAAGAAAAGCCCTCCGACGATTTCGGAGACGCCAACGCGCAGTCCGCGCCCACGGGTCTTGACGCAATCTTCGGCGCGGCGGCAAACGCCGAAGCGGCCGCCGCCGCCCAGACCGACGGCTCGGACCAGCAGCAACAGCAGCAGGCGTCGCGCACGCCTGTTGTAACCGACAACGTTTCGGAATTTACGGTTGTAATAGAATACGTCGAGGTCGTAAAGCCCGACCAAAACAAAAAGCCCGCCGCCGAAGCTAAATAAAGGAACGCGATATGAAATATTACGACAAAATTTTCTTTCTGGTATCGCTTGTTGTGCTCGGCGCATCGTGCGGATACTATGTAATGAACAAACCCAAAATCGCCGAATCGGCGGACAAGGCGGAGGCGTTGCTCGCAAAAAAGGCGAAAGGCATGGAATGGAAGGAAGTGGCCGTTCCGCGCTTGGAAATCAAGCCGATTGAATGGCCGGAAGTCCGCCCGCAGGACGAAGACGGCAGATGGTTCTTCCAGGTCTTCACGCCCCCGCAAATCTGGGTCGACGAAGACGGCAAATTCATCACGGA
>JAJXPD010000096.1:349-4421 GCA_021641325.1 Opitutales bacterium | reverse complement strand
GTCGTTCGCGCTCAAATTCGGCGGAATCTCGAACGAACCGTACCCGATTAAATACGTCGGCGCAATGGGCAGCTTTGAAAACCCGCTCATCCAGCTTCGCAACGAATCGACAAAGGCGTTCTTCAACGCCCGCCTCAACCAGCCCGTGACAATGCAGGTAATGGGCAAAAACGGCACGGCGGAAACGGTCGATGTCGGGCTGGTTGTAAAATCGTTCGACCGCCAGCGCGTAAAGAACGCCGACAATACGATTGCGCAGGTTGTGAAAGTCGTTTTGTTCGACAAAAAATTGGGCAAGGAAATCACGGTGTATTCGAATAAACCGACCGTGATTGAGGACAGTCGCAGAATGACGTTCCTGCTGCCCGACGGCGGCCAGTGGCACGTGAAGGGCGCGGGCGAATCGAAGGAAGTCGCCAACGCGACATACACAGTGAAGTCGGTTGATTTTGACAAAGGAAGCGCGGTAGTGGAAATGGTACCCTCCGATAAAGACATTACTCCGCAAACCATGACTTTGTCAGAAGCGGGCGTCGCGCCCGTAAAAAAATCGAAAAGATAAAAATAATTCTTTAATTTTTTCGAAAAACGTCTACATTAATTCTCCAACAAATTACAAATACAGCTAATATGAAAATAAACAGAATCCAGAAACGGGCGGCAGTGGCGGCTATAATGGCGTGCACGGCGTTCGCGGGCGTGGCGTTCGCCGCACAGGCAGACAATACGCAAGAGAAAATACGCTTGATGGTTACGGCCGTTCAGGCGCGCGACAGCGGCGACTTTAAGGCGTCGAAACAGGCTCTCGAAGAGCTTGTGAAGCTCGCACCGAACGACGAAAGCGTACAGCGCATGCTCGCAGACGTCAACGCCGATATCGAACGCCAGTCCAAGGGCGAAACGCCCGTTTTGACGGGTCAGGTTGCGGCGGACAAGGTTGAAGCGGCGCAGAAAGTCGCAAAGGAAGGAGCCGTAAAGGCGGAAGCTGAAAAAGCCGAAGCCGCCAAGGTTGAAGACAAGGAAGAGGCAAAAGCCGAAGCCCCCTCAGACGCAGTAGTCTCGGAGGCGACCCGCAAACAACAGCTCTCGATTCTCGCGGCTTTCGACCTCATCGACGAAGCCTACGACGCAATGGATTCGGGTAACTGGGACGTCGCGACGGAAAAACTGACTCTTGCCGACGAAAAAATCGCCTCCTACGAATACTCGCCCGCAAGCGACCAAGTCCGCTCGGAACTCAAACGCGCAAGAGCCACAATGGCAAAGGAACGCGCGAACATCGCAATGGCCGACCGCGACGTGAAGAACGCCAAGAAATTCGCAGGCGAATACGCCGCCGCCGAAGAAAATCAGGCAAAGGCCCAGAAATTTACCGCGGAAGTTGACGCTTTCGAGGAAAACCCCTATAACAACAAGATTTCGGACGTAAGCCCCGACTACTCTGTCAGACTCGAAAGAGTCAACGCGCTCCTCGAAAAGGGTCGCAGACAGTACCTCTACGGCGACTACGCGGGCGCCCGCTCGACATTCCGCCAAATCGAAACCCTCGACGCCAACAACATTCAGGCAAAAGCGTACCTGCGCCTCGTCGCCGAAAAGTTGCTGACCCCCGGAAAACTCTCCTACCTCGCAACCCGCGAATCGATGCTCGACGAAGTAAACCAGAGCTGGGTTCGCCCGCAGGTATATTCGGGCGCAAGCGTCGATATGGGCGGTACGCGCACGGATTCGGTTGTAGACGCAAAACTGCGCAATATCGTTATCCCCAACGTAAGCTTCCCCGATCCCGGAGTTCCGCTCGCGCAGGCTATCAACACTTTGTCGGTTCTGTCGGTAGACTACGACAAATCCACAGAAGGCAAAAAGGGCGTAAACATCGTCCTCTTTGATACGGGCGGCGAAACAAAGAACGTTGTTCTCACTCTCCGCGACCTTCCCCTCGGACAAATCCTTAATTGGGTAACGCAACAGGCGGGATACCAGTACGACATCGAAAACGACACAATCGTAGTCCGCAAGGCGTCCGACACTTCCAGCGCGACAAGCTCGATGGATACGCTCGACTTCCCGATTACCCAGGCGGCGGTAACGCGCATGATTGGTATCAAAGCGGCGGGCAGCGCAGGCTCGGACAATCCGTTCGACACGGCTGCGGCAGGCGGCGGCGACGACAACAAAGGCGAAGCCATCAAGCAATTCCTCATCAAAGCGGGCGTTGAATTCGGTCAGGGCGCAAACCTCGCGTTCGACGGAACGAAACTTTGGGTAACAAACACCCGCCGCAACCTCGATAAGGTTCGCAATATCCTCCTGCGTTATAGCGAAATCAAGCAGGTCGAAATCGAAGCCAAATTCATGGAAGTCAGCCAGGGCGACCTTAAAGAACTCGGCTTCAACTGGACAGTCGCGCAGTTCGACTCCAAGAACGAAATTCTCGGCAAAACGACAATGTTCGCTTCGAGCAACCGCTCGCTGAAAGATTCCGCTCAGAGTACAAACGCGGGCAGAACCCCGATTCAGATTACCGAAGCGGGTAGTGCTGTCGAACCGACAACTCTCTATCCCTCGGTTCCCTCCCTGCCTTCGACAATCAATATCGGCGGAAATTCGACCGATACAACGTCGGGCTTCATCGGCTTCCTCAATTCCTATGCGTTCGACCTCCAAGTCCGCGCACTGGAACAGAAGAACGGTTCCGACCTGCTCTGCGCTCCGAAAGTAACGGTAATCTCCGGCTCGACAGCTTCGATTACGGTTTCGCAACAAATGCGCTACCCCGAAAGCTGGGGCGACATGCAGTCGAACGTCGGTACTTCGTCGAGCAGCAGCTCTGGTAGCTCTGGTTCGGCTGGTGTAACAATCACCCCCGGTACTCCGACCGACTTTACAACATACGACGTCGGTGTCGTTATGGAAGTAACCCCGAACGTCGAAGAAGACGGCTCGATAAACTTGGTCTTGAACCCCCGCGTAACAGAATTCGAAGGCTTCCTCGAATACGGCGGCGTCGCAGTCGCTATCTCGAGCGGCACAACGGTAACAGTACCGTCCGGCTTCATTCAGCCCGTGTTCTCGGTACGCGAAGTACGCACATCGGTAACGGTGTTCGACGGCGCAACACTGGTAATGGGCGGTTTGACACGCGAACAAGTTATCACAGTTGACGACCGCGTGCCGGTACTTGGCGATATTCCGTGGGTCGGCAGACTGTTCCAGTCGAAGGGTGAAACGCGCCAGAAGAAGAACCTGTTGATATTCGTCACAGTCAACAGAATCTCCCCCGGAGGCAGCGCAGGCCGCGAACAGTTCCAAGAAATGCGCCCCGGCAGCGTGTTCCAGAACCCGATTATCGTATCCCCCGGCGGAGCGGTACAGCGCGTACTGGAAACGGAAAACGCAAGCGCGGAAAAGTAAAGCTGAATTTGTAATGCAAAAGCCTTCGGGACTCCCCGAAGGCTTTTTTTGCGCAAGCACATAACGAAAATCAAGACAAAGTTGCTATATAATGAAAAGATATAATATTCGACGATGCGTTTTTTTTCGAAAAAACAAAAATCGTATACCGCTAAAACACACCCTATACGTCTGAAATTAGATTGACTTTAAAAGGAAGCTGTGCATTCTTTTACCTAATTTATCCCGCCCCTGTAGTTCAACGGATAGAACGGGCGTTTCCTAATCTCCTTCTATTTGCATTCATTTTCGGGTTTTCTTGGTTTTGTATGTTGTTGATGTTTGTGATGTTGCAAATGTCAGTTTTCAAAAACTTTTGCGCATATTTACGTATGTGGTAAGCATAATTACAAGGTAAAAACTCTGTATTTTGCGCATTTTTACGATAAAACCCTTACCAAATTCTGACCAATCATTTTGACGGATTTTCATCTTTCACGCTCTCCATATTTGTATTTCCAATAGGTTATCGCGCTCGCAATCGAGCTGTACGCCTTGCCCTGCGGACGCTCCGAATTCGTGTCGTCTATAATTTGCAAAACGATGTCGTTAAAGCTTAACTTCCGCAGAGATACGGCAAGTTCGGGGATTTTTTCAAATTCGTCAATAAGCTTTAATA
>JAJXPD010000096.1:0-339 GCA_021641325.1 Opitutales bacterium | reverse complement strand
TTTTTCTTGCGCGTGCATAGCTTGGAGAATTCAAATTTTGCACAGCGCACACCGCCAAACATCTGCCCCCAAATCCTGTTGGAAATGCGCTGATGATTATTGTACTTGTCATCCGCAAAATAGCCGTCTAAACGAACCTTCATTAGGCGATGTTCAACATCATCTTCCGCAACAACCGCCCATTTCCCCATGGCTTTCTTCGGAAGCCCAAATATCTTCGCCATCTCCGCAGTAATCTCAACCTTCTCAAACCCCTCAGTTGAAATCTTCGTCTTGCTTATCATCATACCCTGTCCCGTTATGGTATCCATACTACCACATCACGACAAAATATGCAAC
>JAJXPD010000095.1 GCA_021641325.1 Opitutales bacterium | reverse complement strand
ACTCAATCGATGTAAAGAAAATCTCCGACGCCGAAACGAGCCTCGAAAATTTCGCCGCGACGCGCGGCAAAGACACGGTCGCGAAAATCGCGAAGGAAAAGATAATTTCCGACGCCCTCGCCGCCGAACTTAAAGCCATGTGCGACGACTGGCGCAAAACATTCGCGTAAAGGCACGCCATGAAAGGAATGAGGGAAATCAGAAACCGCATTAAAGCGGTGAAGGGGACGGGACAGATTACCCACGCCATGGAGCTTGTCGCCGCCTCCAAAATGCGCAGGGCGCAGCAGTCCGCCGAAAACGGCCGCGCCTACGCAACGCTTCTGATGGACATGACCGAAACCGTAATAAAGCAAATCGGCTCGGTTTTGGACGGAAACAACCCCGACAAGAACCGCACAAAACGCCTTATCATCGTTTTCTCGACCGACAAGGGGCTTTGCGGCGCGCTCAACACAAACCTCTTCAAAACAATTCTCGAACTCGACGGCGACGCCGAATACATTGCTGTGGGCAACCGCGCGGCGCGGTTCATTGCCCGAATCGGCAAGCCGCTGAAAGCGCAGTTTTCGATTAGCGACCACGTTAAATTCTCGGAGGTCAGGAAAATCGCGGAGTTTGCAATGAAACTCGCGAAAGAGCAGGGCGACATCGGCTCGCTCGAAGTGCTGTATCCGCTCTACATCAACACGCTCAAACAGGAGCCGACTCTGGTGAAAATCGCGCCCGTCGACAATATCGACGACTTCGTGAAGAGGCTCAGAAAGACCTACAAGCTCGACACCGCCGAAAAGGCGGAGGACTCGCGCGAAATCCTTTTCGAGCCGTCGCCGAAAGCCATTCTGGACGAGCTTCCGCAGTACTACATAAAGCAGGCGCTCTTCCACATGGCGTTGGACGCAAAGGCGTCGGAGCACTCGGCGCGAATGGTCGCGATGAAGTCGGCAAGCGACAACGCCGACGCGCTCGTGCACTCGCTCACCATTGAGTACAACAAGGCGAGACAGGAGGCCATTACGACGGAAATTCTCGAACTCGCCTCCGCCGCGCAGGCTATGGAAAACAACAACGGGTAAAATTTAAAACAAGGCAAAAATGACAATCGGCACAATCACACAAGTCATAGGCGCAGTCGTTGACGTAAAGTTCCCGACGGACGCCATTCCGCAAATTTACAACGCTTTGAAAGCCGAAATCGAAGTCGGCGGAAAGAAGTCGGAAATCGTGCTCGAAGTCCAGCAGCAGCTGGGCGGGGGCGTCGTGAGGACGGTTGCGATGACCTCCACCGAAGGTCTCAAACGCGGCGGCAAGGCGGCGGACACGGGAGCTCCGATTAGCGTTCCCGTTGGCTCGTGCACGCTCGGCAGAATTTTCAACGTCACGGGCGACGCCGTAGACGAAAAGGGCGCGGTTTCCGCAAAGGAACGCCTGCCCATTCACCGCAAAGCACCGCCGCTTACCGAGCAGAGCACGCGGGCGGAAATCCTCGAAACGGGCATAAAGCCAATCGACCTCATCTGCCCCTTCCTCAAAGGCGGCAAGGTTGGCGCGTTCGGCGGCGCGGGCGTCGGCAAGACCGTCGTCATCATGGAGCTTATCCACAACATCGCAAAGGCGCACGGGGGGTTCTCGGTATTCGCGGGCGTCGGCGAACGTTCGAGAGAGGGCAACGACCTCTACCACGAAATGGTAGAGTCGGGCGTCATCAACGAAAAAGAGCCGGAAAAGTCGAAAGTTTCGCTCGTTTACGGGCAGATGAACGAACCTCCGGGAGCGCGTATGCGCGTGGCGCTCACCGCCCTTACCATGGCGGAATATTTCCGCGACGGCGAAGGGCAGGACGTTCTTCTGTTTATCGACAACATTTTCAGATTCTCGCAGGCGGGAAGCGAAGTCAGCGCATTGCTCGGACGCTCGCCGTCGGCGGTCGGCTACCAGCCGACCCTCGCGCAGGAAATGGGCGAGTTGCAGGAGCGCATTACCTCCACTAAAAAAGGCTCTATTACGTCGTTCCAAGCCGTCTACGTTCCCGCGGACGACCTCACCGACCCCGCGCCCGCAAACACCTTCGCGCACCTCGACTCGACAATCGTTCTCGACCGCTCGATTGCCGCATTGGGCATTTACCCCGCAATCGACCCGCTTGCGTCGAACTCCAACGCGCTTTCGCCCGACATCGTCGGCGAAGAGCATTTCAGGGTTGCGCGCGGAGTCCAGCAGATACTCCAAAAGTACAAGGACTTGCAGGACATCATCGCAATTTTGGGCATCGACGAGCTTTCCGACGAAGACAAGCTTGTGGTATCGCGCGCAAGAAAGGTGCAGAAGTTCCTTTCCGCGCCGATGTTCGTTTCGGAAGTGTTCAACGGCGTCCCCGGTGTTTACGTTCCCGTTTCGGAAACGGTGCGCGGCTTCGGCATGATTCTCGACGGCAAGCTCGACCATGTGAACGAAAACGATTTCTTTCTCAAAGGAACTATCGACGACGTTCTCGCCGCCGCCGAAAAGAACAGGGGCAAATAAAATGGCACTCGCGCTGGAAATAATAACTCCCGACGGCGTTGTCTGGCGCAACGACAGTGTTGAGTCTATTACGCTGCCCACGACAAGCGGCGAAATCCAGATTCTGGCTGGGCACATTCCGCTCATTACAATGCTCGAAGCGGGCGGCGTCGGCGCGGTCATAAACGGGCGCGAGGAAGACATAGCAATCGACAGGGGTTATGCGCGGATAATGGGCGACACTGTCTCCGTTCTCACCGAGGCAGCCGTAGATGTCGAGCATCTCGACATGGGCGACATCGAAAAGGCGAGGGCGCAGGCGTTGAAGGCGGTCGAAGACGCCAAGAAAAACAGGGTTGTCGACGACGACGAAATGGAACGGCTTGAAGCCGTTGCGCGTTTTGCAATCGCCCAAATGCTTGCGAAGGCAAAGCACAAGTAGCTTTGCAAAAAAGCAAAAACCGCAGTTAAAAAACTGCGGTTTTTTTGTGTCCGCCCGACGGCGGCGAAGCTTGATTTCTTCCTATTTGGAGATTTCCAGAACGAGGTCGTTTTCCGTTTTGGAGTCTTTGCCGAACGCGCCCAAGTAGACCTTGCCCGTGCGTTTGCCCACTTTGAAAGTGTCTCCGAGCTTCACTTCCGCCCCGTTTACTACCACGCTGCGCGGCGCGGTAATGCCCGAACGCTTGTCCGCGAATTCGATAAGACCGTATTTGCCGCTTTTGACTTTGTCGGAAACGTCCACTTCTATATCGCATTTCGCGAACTGCGCGCGGCGGTTGAAGAGCGCGTGAGGAACTTTTCCGTCCTTTTCCTTGAATGTCCACTTAAAGAACCACTGGTCGTTTTCGTCGGCGATGATTGAGTCTATCATTGCGCCGCCGCCGAACTGCATGTCGCTTGCGCCTTCGAGCAAAACCTCCACGCCCGCCCTAATTGCGTTTTTGATAATAGGGTTTGCGGGAATTGTGCAAATGAAGTCGCCCTTAATGTTGAATTTTGTGTCGGAAAGCGAAAGGTGCGCCTTGCCCGCGCTCTTTGCCTCCGTCCAGAATGTTACTTCGTACGAGCCGCCCTCAACCGAGCAGCGTTCCCATTTCTGTTTTGTCATGCCGGCGTTATAGCACGCTATGGAAATCCCTATTCTGCGTTTTACCTTGAAGTTTCTTCCCTTGGCAATGCTTGTCGAGCAGTCGCCCGTATGGAAAGTCCCCACGTTATAGTTGCCGTCTATTTCAAAATTCCAGTTTCCGGGGCGCACTGTGACGGAGTCCGCGGGCCCCGGCTTGCCTTTCAGCGGTTCGGTTTTGAAATTGACGTTGTTGCCCCAAATGCAATTCGACCACTTTACATTCTTGTTTGCGGAGTCGTATTCGCCGCAGTAGAATTGCATCGACATTGCCGAAATCGCCGCGGACAAAATGGAGAGGGTAAAAAACGATTTTTTCATAATTTTTATAATTTACACGAGGCGGCGGGAGTATTTGCCGCTTCAATTAATTGATTATTTTTCGCGACCCGCTAAAAGTCAAACAATAAAATTCTTCGACCGTCGCGTCCGAAAACCTATTTTTTCCGACAGTCGCTATCCCGCAAATCCCCGATTGCCGTATTATTGAAGTGTTCGAAGAACTTTTTATTCAGGTCGCAAATCAATGTGCCGAAAACGCATTTGCGTTTATCGCAGTGCGGCGAAGTTTCATATATGCACCCGTTATTAAACGGAAACGGCTCGAAGAGCAAATAGACGTCGATTAGTTTGCGTTTTTCCTGCTCCGCCGAAAGGTAGAATCCGCCCCCAGGGCCTTTTGACGCGCTCAGTGCGCCGCCCACCACGAGCCTCCTCAAAACCTTTGACAGGTGGTTTGCCGACATTCCCGTGCGCTCCGCTATCTCTTTCGATGTGAGTGTGCCGCCCCCCTCGCGGGCGAGCATTTTCAATGCGTGCAGTGCCAACGACACTGACTCCGGTATATTTAAAAGTCTTCCGTCCATTTAAAAATAGTATTAAAGTACCACATTTACCACATTTCAAGTCTCAAATGCAGGCTGGGCGCAAGGTGCGGGCGCGAGCCGCGCCGGTCGTCGGAGCTTCGCTCCTTTCTGTGATTATGCGGCGCGGGTATACCCGCGCCTTCCCCCGATAAGTTCGTATTGGCTTTGCCAATTACTTGCGGCGTTAGAATTGTTCATCGTAAAAAAGAAACTTTTTGAAAACAATCGCGTTTTTCGCGGAAAACAAAAAGCGGAAAGTCCGCTTGGGGAATTTCCGCTTTTATTTGTTTCAAGCCGCCTTGAAAAGTTTTTCCGAAGTCTCTTTTTTCGGTGGTATAAAGCTTTGATTACTTGGAATCGGCGTAGCGCGAAACCTTTTCGATAGTCCACTTTGTGATGTGGCCGTTGATGTTCGTTTCCACCGTTTCGCCTTCCTTGTGGTCGAGAAGAGCCTGCGCCAAGGGTGTCTGGTAGGAGAAGATGTTCTTTTCCGTGTTGCTGTCCCACGCGCCCATGATGGAGCATGTGAGCTTTTCGCCCTTGTCCGATTTGAGGGAGACGATTGAACCGATACCAACCTTGTCTGCGGGAGTCGTGTTGAAGTCGAAAACCGTTGCGCTCGAAATGTCGCGTTCGAGTTGCGCGCGGCGGGCGCAGAGCAGTTCGTCGTGTTCTCTCGCCATTTTGTATTCGGAGTTTTCGCGCAAGTCGCCGAGTTCTCTCGCCGCCTCGATTGCGATTTTGCTTGCGGGCAGCTGGTTCTTGACGATGTCTTCCAACTCTTCGCGGCGCGCCGCCAAGCTCCATTCCGAAACGAGCACTCTGTGATCCTGAGTGTCCGACTTCGACGCCACAAGCGACTGCACCGACGGGAACTTCTTGATGAAACGCGCAAGAATCGATTTCTTTGTAAGTTCTTCGAAACCCTGGTTGAGCAAGAGCGTCTGCGCTAGGTCTCGCGCGGTTTCCGCCGTGGATTTGTCGAGCAGGTCGCCAACAAGTTCCCTGTCAACGTCAAGCTCTTCCGCGAGCGGGATTTTCGCCGTGGTCACAACCGTGTCGCGCTGCAACGCGCAATCGTCTACCGCCGCAAGGAGTGCGCTGAAAAGATCCTCTCCAATGAGGTCTTCGAGCATGTCCTTGTATTTGGGCTCGTTGCGGTTTTTTACAATCCAGAGGATAACGGGGCCGTGCAGTGTCTGTTCGGAAAGCCATTTTTCAAGGTATTCCTTGATGAGCTTTCTCGACGGGCCGCGGCCGTCGTCGGCGATTAGCGCGTCCTTTACATAGTGCGATTTTTTGTTGTCGTCCCATGAAAGGAGGAAGTCTATGCATTCTTTTGTCAGGCGGCCGTCGCTGTATTTGAGGAGGTCGAGAATGCGTTCGCGCCAGTCTTCCGTGTAGATTCGCGTAAGAAGGTCGAGGAATCTTTCGATGTACGACGTCGGCAGGTTTTTCGCCAGATTGTTGAGGCCGTCCTTCGGGTCTTTCGCTACCGCTTTGAGGATAATCTGTTTGCTCTGCGGCGCGATTTCGTCAACCTTGGCTTCGTCGCCTTCGTAGAGGTAGCGGATAAGGTTGTTTCTAACCCAAATGCCGTGGAGACAGTCTGCGTCGTTGAGGGTTTTGGAGCTGTCCATAGCCTTTTTAATTGCCTCGGTAAGCTCCTCCTTGATTTTTTCGAGCGAGGATTTGATTTCCTCAACGCCTTCGCCCGTCGCCGTTTTGTAGAGTTTTTCCGCAAGGAGGATTTTCTTCTTGGGTTCGCGGTTGAGGAAGTATTCGCGCAGAACTTCCTGTTCGGGCTTCATTGCCTCTTCCTCTTCGCGGATAACGTAGGATTCGTTCTTTGTTTTGGGGCAAGCAACGCGGGGGTTGCGGAAGAGCGATTCCTTTGCCTTGTTCCACCACGCGCGGTATTTCTTTTCCGCCTCCTTGTTAGCCTTGTCGAAATCGGCCTGCGGAATGTTGCGCGCATTGATGGGCATGTAGCCGAAAAGCTGTTTGAATACCCTTTCAAGCTCTATTTGGCTCGCGCTCTGGTCGGACTTCGACTCTATGTATTTTACGACGAACGCGCCGCCGTCTTTCATTTCCTCTTCGAGGTTCGCCTTGTCGGTGCGGTAGCGGACAAGGAGATTGTCGGGCTGGAGGATTTCGAGCTTGTCTACGCAGAACGCGGGGTCCATTGCGTGGGCGGGTTTGCCTTCGAAATCTATAATGAGTCTGTTCGCCGCGGCGTCGTACGATTTAATCTGGCCGAAGCCCCAGCTGCCGTGCATGCAATACGCGCCGTCTTTCATTGCTTCGAGCGCTTCGCGCTTGTTGCGCAATTTAGGATTCTTTACAAGCTTTTCGATAGATTCCGGATTCATTTTATATTTCCATTTAATTAAATTTTGCGCGCGCGGATTTTAAGTTTGTCCGTTCTGCGCATTAATATTTAAATACACAATGTGGCGCAAAAACCGGGTTTGTCAAATTATCTTTGCTTCTTTTTTGTTAATAAGTTGCGTATTTTTTTAAGGTAATTCTTGACTTTTTTCGCGGGTAAATTATTCTGCGCGCCGAACAATTTCAAGCGCAACAGGCAAAACCAATGGAAAAGGAAAAAAGTGCGGATTTAAAATCGGCGGTTGTCGATATTATCAGAATGGCGGAATCTACGTCGGCGAAGTTCGATGTCGTAATGTACGAGTATTTCGCAACTTGCAAGTGTCCGCACAGGGGCGCGGTAGAGGCGGTGGTTCTCCACTGGCTGCGGAACAAGACTCTGATAGAGTCGGCAATTTTGGCGGCGTGCAGAAAGCGCCCCAAAAACGCGGTGTTCGCCGTTCTAAAAGGCGCGGCCGCCGAGGCGATGTCGGCCGAAAGCGGAAAATACGCGCAGACAATCCACAGCTGGGTTGAGTTTTCAAAGCGCAAGCTCTCAAAAAACGAAAGCTCTTTCATCAACGCCGTTTTGAGAAAGCTCGAAACAAACATCGCAACTCTCGAATCTGGCGGCGACGGCGCGGAGCATCTCTCTATAAAATACAGCCACCCGAAATGGCTTGTTGAAAAATGGCTCGGCGAATTCGGGAGCGACACAACGCTTCGCATTTTGGAATCCAACCAAAGGCCGTCGGACGTTTTTTTCAGAAAGTCGCCCGACCCGAAAGCGGACGCCGCGTTCGTTCCTTTCGAAAAATTTTTCGAAAAAACGGAATACGCAAATTTCTTCAAGCTGAAAAGCGGGCACTGGCGCGACGCAAAGCGTCTGCTCGAAACTCCGTACTTTTATGTACAGGACCCATCGACGTTTTTTGCGCCGTCGCAGTTCGCCCCGAAAGACGGCGACTTCCTCGACCTCTGCGCCGCTCCGGGGGGAAAGTCCCGCGCGATTGCCGACATATGTTTTGCTAATTCCGCCGACGTAAAAAAGTGCTCGCTCGTAAGCGTTGACGTTCCCGAACGAACCGCGCCGCTCGTCGAGAACATGCAAAAAGTCGGTTTCATGAAAACCGATGTTTTGGAATGCGACATTTTGAAAGACGACTTGCAAAAGAAGCTATCCGAGCGGAATCTTCCGACTTCGTTCGACGGCGTTTTTGTAGACGCTCCGTGTTCGAATACAGGCGTTTTGAGGCGCAGGCCCGACGCCCGATACAGGCTAAATTCCGAAGATATTTCAAACTGCGCAAAAAAACAGGGCGAAATTTTGGAAGTTGCAAAGAACTTTGTAAAAGCGGGCGGAAAGCTTGAATATTCCACATGCTCAATCGAGCGCGAGGAAAACGACTGCGTTGTGGAAAAATTCCTTGCAGCAAACAAAAATTTCGCCCTTAAAGAAAATAGGATTCTGCTTCCAGACGCCCAAAATGACGGCGCGGGCTTTGCGCTCTTTGAAAGGCTCTTTTAGGTTTCGGATAATATTAAGTTAAATTTAAATTAAAAAATACTCCGTATTCTTATTCGGTGTAAAAAAGTGCAATAACTTTGCAGCTTTTTGAAAATAAGAATATTGCGGATATTTTTAATG
>JAJXPD010000094.1 GCA_021641325.1 Opitutales bacterium | reverse complement strand
GATATAATTTTTCCGCAAAGGGTATATTTTTTCCTGTTGTGGGAGGGCGCGGTTTTTGCTATTATCGCGTTATGATGAAGAGAATATTTATGTCGGCGTTTGCCGCGGCCGCCGCCCTGTCGGCGTTCGCCGCATACGAGAAAGTGGAGGAAATCGAACCGTCCCTGCCCCTGCCCAACAAGCAGTGGGAGGAAATCGGAAGAATAAAGCACAAGTCGGCGGCGGAGATAGCCGACTCGCGCCTGTCCGTCGGCTTCGAATGTCTCGACCGCGACATGTTCGAGCCTGAAAAAGTCTACGACAAGCTTGCGGCAATCGGCATAAAGTGGGCGCGCTGCCAGACGGGTTGGAGCAAGACCGAAAAGCAAAAAGGCGTCTACGACTTCGCGTGGCTCGACTCCGTTGTGGACAACCTCATAAAGCGCGGTATCAAGCCGTGGTTCAACGTCGGCTTCGGCAACCCGATTTATATGGGCGAAATGAAAAATCCCACGGGGGTCGGCTACGTTCCGCTCTATTTCGGCGACGAGTGCTTGCAGGCGTGGAAAAACTATATCGACGCGCTTTCAAAGCATTTCAAGGGGCGCGTGCAGTATTTCGAAATCTGGAACGAGCCGGATATAAACCACTTCTGGCAGCCGAAGAAAGCCGACGCGGGCGGGTATGCAAAGCTTGTGGAAACTACGGGCTCGATAATAAGAAAAAATATTCCTGATGCTAAAATCGGCGCGGTTGTTTCGGGCACGTTCGTAGAATATGCTTCCGAATATTTCAGGATAGGGGGAGGGAAATACATCGACTTTTTTTCAATACACCCGTATTGCATAATTCCCGAGGAACGCCACAATATCGATACGCGGGCGCTGTTGAGGCTCTTCAAACAGCACAATCCCGACCGCAAAATTTCGCTGTGGCAGGGCGAGTCGGGCTTCGGGTCGTCGTATCCCGAGGGGCACTACATGCGTCCCGCGACAGCGGGCGGCGAGTACATGCAGGCGAAGTGGACGCTCCGCCGCTTCACGCTCGACCTCTCGTCGGGCTACGGTTTAAGCTCCATTTACCAGTGCGTCGATTTGAAGGCGGGCTATCAGATGGCGACGGGAGGCAAGCCTCTTTTTGCAAAATACGGACTCTTCGAAAATATTACGTACCGCCCGAAAAAATCGGTCGAAATACTGAAAAACTACACGCCGATTTTCGACTGCGACACAAAGCCGTACGCGCTCTCCGCGTATATTTACACCCGAAAAGCGGTGCCTGAGGGCGCGGGGGTTTCGCGCCTTGTCGATTCGGCGAAGCGCATGGAGACGTTCGAGCGCAAGGGGTATCCGCTCTATGCGTTTTGGCTTGCCGAGGACATGCAGCTCCAGATGAAGCCGATTCCGCGCGCGTCGCTGCACTATGTGGCGGAATTGCCTCTGAAAAATCCCGTCTTGATAGATCCCGTTTCGGGGCGCGTGTTCGCCTACGCCTCGCCCAGCGCAAGAAAATACGGCGACCCTGTCAGGAACTATGTGTTGACCGGCGTGCCGCTTGCAGACTATCCGCTGGTGATAACAGACTACGCGGCGGTGGAGGATTTGGTTGTGCCGAAATCCGAGTAGCAAAATCATATCGATACGGAAAAATTATAACATTTGACTTCCCCGCGCGGGAAGTCTTATTTTTTGCGCCGATGAAACCGAACCGCGAACCCGCTTGGAAAATCGCCAACGAAAACAGACTGCAAATATTTCCGAAGGGCAGCCGCCAGACCTACCTGACGCGCCCGACGAAAATCCTCCCGCGCGAGGCTTTGGAGTCGGCGGGTGTGTTCGTGCCGCCGCGCCGCTGCGCCGACGTGCTTTCGAAGTTCGGAATCTCCGCCGCCGCCCGCGCCTCGTACAGCAAGTACTACTACATTTCGCGCGGCGCAAAGACCGCCTTCAACACGGTCTGCTTTTTTCTTTCGGCGTCCGATTACAGGGCGAAGTTCGACGGCGCGGCCTTCCGCGTGTCGGCGGGCGACGTTCTACTCATACCGGCAAAAACTCCGTGCGACACTTCGGCGTCGCGCGCCGAGACGCTTTGGTTCGAAATGCCGGACACCCCGTTTTGGCGCGGGGTTTTCGGCAGTTCGCCCGTGTGCAAAAAGGCGGCAAATTTGGAGCGCATGCTGCTGCTTGCCGACATGTATTCGGAGGAGCTGTACGGGGAGCGTCCGAACGTCTCGCGGCTGGTTTCGCTGGGCGGGCTGATTGCGGGGCTTTTGCGCTCGGAGTTCGGAGGCGCGGGGAGCGGCGGCGCGATGGCGCGGCTTGTCGAAAAAATAGATTCCGACATTTCGGCTAACTGCATTCGTGGAAAGGTTCGGCGGCACGTTTTCAAAATACCTGCTTTCCCGGCGAATGGAGAGGGCGGCGGCGTTGCTCGAAAGCCGCGCGACGCTCGGCGAAATCGCCCGCGAAGTCGGATTTTCCTGCGGGCACGCGCTCTCCTATGCCTTCAAAAAATACTACGGATTCCCGCCGAGCGAGTGCGTTTAACGCTTGCCCGCATTCCGAATACGCGACTGCCGCCGCGTTTAGGCTGTCGGGCTGTCCAGTTCAAAGCGGAGGCAAAAGCGCGGGAAGGTGGGACGCGTTGCGCGGTTTTTGAAAAGCGCAAGGTCTGTTTC
Source organism: Opitutales bacterium (assembly GCA_021641325.1). Classification (GTDB taxonomy): domain Bacteria; phylum Verrucomicrobiota; class Verrucomicrobiia; order Opitutales; family Intestinicryptomonadaceae; genus Merdousia. The sequence goes on along the minus strand of JAJXPD010000094.1, from coordinate 5,873 downwards.
ATTGCTTGGCGCTTTAATGCCTTGACAATGGCGGTTAAAAAAAATATCAACATTTTTGATATATATTCCATATTGTAAACTTGCTTAATGTATGAGAAAAACGGCATCTAAAATTTTCGCAGCCGCCGCATGCGTCTGCGCTTTTCAAACGCTCGCCGCCGCGACGGCTTCCGACGCGGCGTCCTCAATGAAATCCCCCGGCGAGACGGCGACTCGCTCGTCCGTGAAAGTCTCTGCGGAACTGCCCGACCACCCGCTTGCGCCCGCCGAGTTCCGCCGTCCCGACGGCTATCAGCCGCGCCTTTACGAACTCAATCTGCGCCAGATTTCCGAGAAGTACGGGGCGAAGACAATCGAGCGCGGCCGCGCGGAATACGCCAGAGTTTCGGCGGTCAACGAAAGCGGAAAATGGAAGGCGGACGGAAAGTCGATAGACGCGCACAAGTGCCCCGAATGGTTTGTGGACGCAAAGCTCGGCATTTTTATCGACTGGGGTTTGTGGTCGATTGCATCGTGGGCGCCCAAGCGCGAAAACGGCGCGATGTATCCCGACTGGTACGAACTGCGCATGTACTCCGATTTCACCCCCGATTCGCACTTCTACGGATACAGAAGCTACCACGTCAAAAACTGGGGCGCGGACTTCGAGCGCGACCATTTCATTCCGCTTTTCAAAGCCGAGAAATTCGACGCGAAAGAGCTTATGGAAGTCTTCGCAAAAGCGGGCGCAAAGTACATTGTGCCGTTCAACAAGCACCATTCGGGCTTCTGCCTTTGGGACTGCTCGTACACGCTGCGCGACACCGTCGACATGGGCCCGCGCCGCGACATCGTGCGCGAAATCGTCGACGCCTGCGCCGCGCAAAATCTCAAATTCGGCTTCTACATGAGCCTTACCGAATGGGACTACCCCGTAGTCGGCAAAGACGGCAAAATGCGCAACTTTTCCTGGGGCAAGACCCTCGACTACTCGCCCGACATGGAGTACAAGGCTTCGGGGAAAATCGCGGTTGAAGACTATGTGAAGGAATACCTCGTGCCGCAGTCTGTGGAATTCATCGACAAGTATTCGCCCGACATTCTTTGGTTCGACGGTGAGTGGCGCGTGCCCGCAACCGAACTCGGCGGCTACGACATCGCCGCGTATTTCTACAACGTGAACGAGGGCAAAAAGCAGGTCGCCGTCAACGACAGATACGGCGAGGGCACTCCGCGGGAAGTCGCGCACAAGGGCGGCAAAAAACTCAAAAAACTTCTCCGCGCAATCCGCGGCGACTTCTATACCGACGAATTCGGCGACACCGCCGACTGCATCGACCCCGCAAAATACCACCCGTGGGAGGCGTGCAGGGGCATAAGCCAGTCGTACGGCAACAACTGGCAGGACAACGAATCTAACGTCCTGACTTCCTCCGAATTCATTTCGATGTTCGCCGACACCGTGGCGCGCGGCGGCAATCTGCTGCTGCTCGTAAACCTCGACGGGCAGGGCGCGATTCCCGAAATCCAGAAAAAACGCCTGCTCGACATAGGCAAGTGGCTCTCGAAATACGGTCGGGCGATTTATTCTACGCGAATCATAGAGCCGTTTGCGACCGAGGAAATCGCCTACACTCGCTCGAAAGACGGTAGGACGGCGTACGCAATCGTCAAAAAGCCGAAGTCCGAAATGAAGCTTGCAATCGCGCCCAAAAAAGGCTCGGAAATCGTCGAAATCGCCACGGGCGAAAAAATCGGCTGGACGGAATCGGACGGCGGAGCGGTAATAAAACTGCCCGAAAATCTGGCGGAATCGGAACTGCCGTTTGCGCTTGAAATCGCGCTAAAATAGTCGGCGTCAATCCGCGGTTCGACGGCGGAAATCTTGTCCCGCCGCGAATCGCGGAAGGCGGACGCGCACGGAATCGCGTTCGCTCCGATTTGCTTAGTTAAATTCCGCGCCGACGGCGCATGTCCGCCGCGTTTGTTTTCGCGGATTTCCGCCGCCGCGTTCGGGCACAAAAAAACCGCAGCCGTTAAGCAGCGGTTTTTTTGCGGAATGCCCGTTTATTTTTCGGGCATGTCGAGCGCGATGTGCAGGTCTTTGAGCTGCTTTTCCGTCACCTGCGAGGGCGACTGCGCCATCAGGTCCTGACCCTTTTGCGTCTTGGGGAACGCGATGATGTCGCGGATACTCGGACGGTTTGTGAGGATTGTCACAAGCCTGTCGAAGCCCAGCGCGATGCCGCCGTGCGGGGGCGCGCCGAATTTGAACGCTTTGAGCATGTAGCCGAAGCGCGATTCCACGATGTCGGCGGGGATTTTCAGAACGTCCTTGAACACTTTTTCCTGAACGTCGGGCTGGTGGATTCTTATCGAGCCGCCGCCGAGTTCCGTGCCGTTGAGTACGATGTCGTAGTGCTGCCCGCGCACGCGGAGCGGGTCGGTGTCGAGGTACTTGACGTCTTCGGGCACGGGCGACGTGAACGGGTGGTGCGCCGAAACGTATCTGCCCTGTTCTTCGTCCCAAAGCATGAGCGGGAATTCGATAACCCAGAGGAAGTTGAACTGCTTGGGGTCGATTTTGATTTTTCCGCGGGCTTGCAGAAGCTTGCCGCAGTCGAGGCGGACGCGTCCGAGAATGGAGCACGCCTGTTCCCACTTCGACGCCGCGAAGAACACGATGTCGCCGTCCTGAATGTCGAGCTTTTCTTTGAGCGCCTTCTGTTCGTCTTCCGAGAGGAATTTGAGAATGGGGCTTTTCCACGCGCCGTTTTCGGCCTTGATGAACGCAAGACCCTTTGCGCCGAGCGTCTTTGCCACGTCTTCGAGTCCCTTCAATTCGCCCTGCGTGATGTCGGAAAGACCCTTTGCGTTAATCGCCTTGATTACGCCGCCGTCCTTGACGACGTTTGCGAACACCTTGAACTGGCTGTCCTTGAAAACGTCGGTGAGGTCTTGCAGTTCAATTCCGAAGCGCGTGTCGGGCTTGTCCACGCCGTAGCGGTTCATGGCGTCGCTGTACTGCATGCGGGGGAAGGGCGTGGGAATGTCCATTCCGAGGGTGTCCTTCCAGATTTTTTTGAGCATGTTTTCGATAAGCGCGTACATGTCTTCGCGGTCGACGAAGCTAAGCTCGATATCGACCTGCGTAAATTCGGGCTGGCGGTCTGCGCGGAGGTCTTCGTCGCGGAAGCATTTAGCCATTTGGTAGTAGCGTTCGATGCCCGATACCATCAGCATCTGCTTGTACTGCTGGGGCGACTGGTTGAGCGCGTAGAACATGCCGGGATTTGTGCGGCTGGGCACGAGGAATTCGCGCGCGCCTTCGGGCGTGCTCTTGAAAAGAATGGGGGTTTCGACTTCGATGAAATCCTGCGAGTTGAGGTAGTCGCGGATAGCCTGTGCCGCCTTGTGGCGCATGCGCAGAAGGTTGAGGTTGCGCGGTCTGCGGAGGTCGAGATAGCGGTATTGGAGGCGGAGGTCTTCGTTGACCCTGTCGGCGTGTTCGTCGTCGAGGGGGAAGGGGAGCACGTCGCAGATGTTGTGTATTACCATGTCGGACGCGACGACTTCGATTTCGCCCGTTTTGAGGTTCGGGTTTTTAGTGCCGTCCTCCCTGAGTTCGACTTTGCCGAAAATCTGGATTACGCTTTCGTCTTTGAGTTTCTGCGCCTTTTCGTAGACGTTCGCCGCTTCGGGGTGGAAGACGACTTGCGTTATGCCGTCGCGGTCGCGAAGGTCGATGAATAGAATGCCGCCGTGGTCGCGGACCGATTGCACCCAGCCGATGAGGGACACTTCTTTGCCCTTGTCGGCGGCGGTGAGTTCGTTGCAGGTATTTGTGCGTTTCATAGTAAAAAAATAAGTCTTCAAATGTCTGTTTTTTAGCCTTTTAGTCAAGGTTTTTTTGGCCGTTCGGGCGATTTTTTGAAGCTCCGTTTTTGTCTTGACCGCAGGCTTCGCCGTGTTATGGTATTGCGTATGAAGTTATTATCCGCAATAGTTGCATTGCCACTGCTGGTTTGCGGAGTCGCTCTTTGCGCCGCCGATTTCGATTCGAAAACAATCGGAAAATATCCGAAATGGTCCGAAAAAAAGGCGCAATGGCGGGCGCAGGCTCAGTCGATAAAGACGGTAGATTTCGTCGGCAAGACCGAAAAAATCGTGGTGTCGGCGGGGAAGTCGGGCGCGGAATTCAGGGACGAACGCGAAGGCTTTTACAACGCGCATCCCACTGCTCTAAAACTCGAAGACGGCGGCATTTTGTGCGTCTGGAACGTCGGACACGGCGGCAATGCAGGTCCGGTTGCCCGAAGCGACGACGGCGGAAAGACTTGGACGCGCATCGACAAAATCATGCCGGACTGCTACCGCGTCATGCGCAACTGTCCGAGCATCTATTCCGTGCGCGATCTAAACGGCAAACGCTTCATACAGATTCTCTCGGGGAAGACGCGCCACTTGAAGGGCAAGTTCGCGCCCTCGGAAGAGTTTTACAAGGGATATATGCCGCGCGTATACAGCGAGGACAACGGAAAAACTTGGCGCAAACTGCCGCCGCTTTCGCCGAGCAATCCCGACGAGCTGTTTGCCTGCCTTATGGCGTTTACTTCGATGGTCGAGCTCAAGGACGGTTCGACGATGGCGTTTTTCCACAAGGGCGACGCGAAGAACGCCGACAGGGAATTGCGCGTGTTCACGTCGATTACAAAAGACGGCGGCTTTACTTGGTCCAATCCCGTAAAGCTTGTCGCGCCCGAGGATATCGGCGGGCTTTGGGCGTGCGAGCCCTACGCTTTCCGTTCGCCCGACGGCTCCGAAATCTGCTGCATTATGCGCGAAAACACGCGCCAAAACGGCAACAGTTTGGTGTCGTTCAGCCGCGACGAGGGCAAAACTTGGAGCAAGCCAATCGACACTCCGTGGGCGCTTTCGGGCGACAGGCATCATGGCGTTGTTTTGCCAGACGGCCGCCTTTTCATAGCCTTCCGCGACAAAGTTCCGTGCGACCAAAAGGGCTTGCGGCTCGGCGCGTGGATAGGCTCTTACGACGACATTAAAAACGGGCGCGCGGGGCAATACCGCATACTGCTTTCCAAGAGCGAAAGCTTTTCCGAAACGGCAATCCGTTGCGACGGCTACTACCCGTCGGTTTTGCTGCTCGACGACGGCACGGTTGCCGTTCTGACCTACGAGAGCGTCGAGCGCGGCAAAGGCTGCTCGATTGTCTGCCACCGTTTCAAAATATCCGATATAGAGGCTGCGGCAAAATAGCGGTATGAGCGCGCAAATCGGGCGCGAAAAATCGTCCGCGCGGTTTTTGCGCAGGGGAGAGGGAGATTGTTTTTTGCGCGGAATCTGGGCGGCGGTGTGGTTTCTATTCCGCCTTTTAGGCGTTCTTTCCTTCGCGCTTTAGGTTGAAGAATGTTCTTATCATCAGCATGCACTCGTCCTGCAAAACTCCCGATTGCACGGTCAGCCTGTGGTTTAGGGTTGGCACTTCGTGGATTTTCAGCGCACCGCCCAAAAAGCCCATTTTCTGGTCTCCGACGGCGTAGACCACGCGCGAGAGCCTCGACATAACGCACGCGCCCGAGCACATCGGGCACGGCTCTTTTGTGGCATAGAGCGTGGCGCCGTTTAGCCGCCAATCGCCGATTTTTGCAGCTGCCTGGTTTATCGCGAGAATTTCGGCGTGCGCGGTCGGGTCCTGCGACTGCTCAACCGAATTGTGCGCCTGCGCCACGACCTCTCCGCAATACTCGACCACCGCGCCGACCGGCACTTCGCCGAGCTTCCACGCCTTCAATGCCTGATTGTACGCAAGCTTCATGAAAAACTCGTCGTCGCGGTTCAGGTACGACGGAAACATAGGCTGGAAGGGGCATGGG
>JAJXPD010000093.1:4224-8534 GCA_021641325.1 Opitutales bacterium | reverse complement strand
CTTGGGGCTTTTGCTGTACGCTAAAAACCGCGGCGCGGAATGCGGGGCGTCGGGGGCGTCGGCGGGGCTTCTTTCGCTGCTTGTGGCAAACGCCGACGGGGCAGTCGGATCGGTCGCGGCGTCGTTCGATTCGAACCTTCTGTTTTGGACTTACTACGCGGCGGTTGTCGCGGGCTTCGGCGGAAGCTTCCTTTGCGGCTTTGCGGCGACATTCCGCATAGCGGCAAACCCGCTTTCGCGCGGAAACTTCGGAATCTCCACGGGCGATACGGCAAAAACGGCATACGGCTTGCAGTGCTTCTCGCTCTTTTTTCTGCTGGCGGGAACAATGCTCGGCGGAATCTGGTCGGACTGCGTTTGGGGCAGGTTCTGGTCGTGGGATTCGCGCGAAATCGGGGTGTTTGCGGTTATCCTGTGGACGGCGGCGGCAACCCACGCAAAACGCTTCAAACTTCTTTCCGACAGGGGCTATCTCGGCATGGCGGTCTTGGGGAACGCCCTATGCGCATGGGCGGTGTTCGGCATAGGCTCGGCCGCTTCCCATTCGGTCGGGGAAGGGCGAATAGGACTGTATCTGTGGGCATTCGCGGGGCTTGAATTTGCCGCATGGCTTCTTACTTTCTATAAATACGCGGAAAAAAGTGGGACGGGCGACAAAAAAAGCTTGAATTAAAAAAATAGGAGTCCATAACAAAAGACTTTCAAATACGGCGAGGTGTAGCTTAGCCTGGTAGAGCGCTACGTTCGGGACGTAGAGGCCGGTGGTTCGAATCCACTCACCTCGACCATTTTAAAGTCCGCAATTCTTCAAGAGTTGCGGGCTTTTTTGTAGGTGTTTATCGGGAATTGCGGTTGCTTTGAATGCGCATAAACGGCGCGTCTTGCGCTTGAAAATTCCGCCCGCGAGCCGCCCGACTTCGAAATTCCGATTTCGGGAATGCGGGTTAAATACCGAGTTTTTTTGCAACCGCCGCGGCTTTTGCCTCTATGTATTTGCGGGCGGTTTCGATTTCCGACTTCCTTGCCGCCATGTTCTCGTTTGCGATATGCGAGAGGTCGTCCAAATTATACAGGTACAGGTCGTCGAGTTCGCCGCACGAAATTTCGACATTCGGGGGCACGGAGAGGTCGATTAGGAACACCGGTTTGCCCCTGCGGGCGGACACCGCCGCCGCCGCGCGTTCCCTCGTTATCAGCGGGGTGGGCGAATAGCTTGCGGTTATTGCGATGTCGAACAGCGGCAGGTTTGCGAGCGCGGTTTCGAGCGGCGATGCCTTTGCCCCGATTTGTTCCGCAAGGCGCAGGGCGTTTTCGAATTTTCTGCTGGCGACAGTCATGTTTGTCGCGCCCCTCACGAACAGCGCGTCCGCCACGAGTTTCCCCGCCTCGCCCGAACCCGCAAGCAGGATTTTCGCCTTTGAAACGTCGTCGAAAATTCTGCCCGCCAGTTCCGACGCCACCGAGCCGAGGCTGATTTTTCCGTGTCCGATGTCGGTGTTTGTCCTGACCCATTTTGCGCATTGGCACGTCTTTTGGAAGACCGTGTTAAGCACCGCGCCGCAGTGCCGCGCGGCGGACGCCTGCGCGTATGCCGCCTTGACTTGCCCGAAAATTTCGGTCTCTCCCGTCATCTGCGATTGCAGTCCCGACGCCACTTCGAAGATGTGCCCGATCGCCTCGCCGCCGCATTTTGTGTACGAAAGTTTTTGGAATTTGCCGAAGTCGCGCCCCCTCGACGGCGTTTTTTCGAACGCTTTGAGCGCGTTTTCCGCGCCGCGTTCCGAGACGAAGTACAATTCGACCCTGTTGCATGTGCTTAGAATCAGCGCTTCGGAAACTCCGTCGGCGTCCAGCAGCGTTTGTTCCGCCTCCGCCGCGCATTCTTTGGGCACGCCGCAAGAGCCGACGGTTTCGGCGTCCGCGCACATATGCGAAATTCCCACGACGTACAGTTTGCCCATGGCGGTTTAGCCGAATTTCAAATTGCGCATCGCAGAGCAAAATTCGAGAAGCCCCGCGTTGACCGCGGGAAATTTCCCAAGCGACTCCTCCGCGGCGGCGACGCGTCTTGAAAATTCCGCCGCGCAGATTTCGGGAATACCGAAGCTGCGCATAAGTTTTGCGATTTTTTCGGGCTGTTCGTTCGGCAGGTTTTTAGCCAAGCTTGCCGACTGCTCTGCGGGCAGTTTTTCCAAAAGCGCGATGAGCGGGAAAGTCTGCTTGCCAGAAATCAAGTCTGTGCCGAGCGTTTTGCCCGCGTCGCGTTCCGACATGAACCAGTCGCAAATGTCGTCGTAAATCTGGTAGGCGATGCCGAGCTGTTTGCCCGCGTTTTCCGCGGCTTCGCGCCAGCCGTCGGGCGGCGTTCCCGCGGTCGCGCCGAGGTTGCACGCAAGCTCGAAGAGCGCGGCGGTCTTCCCGTAGGCGACTTCGTAGTATTTTTCGCGCGAGACAATCTCGGCCCTGTCGGCGAGCGTCTGCTTGATTTCGCCCTCGCAGACCGTGCGCACGCAGTCCGCCGTTTTTTTGAGAACCGCCATGCTGTTTTCCTCGAACGCAAGCGACATCATGTGCGAGAATATTGCGTCGCCGAGCAAAATCGCGGTTTTCGCCCCGTATTTTTTGTAGGCGGTTTCGCTGTTGCGGCGCATGTCCGCCCTGTCGATGACGTCGTCGTGGATTAGCGTCGATAGGTGCACGAGTTCCGCGATTGTCGCGCGGCGCACGAGCGACTTTTCGTCGGCGTCGGCGGGGGCTGAGGCGAACACGAGCATCGGGCGGATATATTTGCCGTTCGGCGAGATTGCCGCTCGCGCGGCGGCCCTCACCCCGTTTTCGAAAGTTTCGGCCTGATTCAACAGAAAGACCTTGAAGTCCTCCATTTTGGGCTTCAAGGTTTCGGCGATACCCCCGAAGGGGCTTTTCACACTGTCATGAAAATTATTCAACGTCTTTCGATTCTTTCAAAAACATATTTTTTCGCAATTAAAAAATGAGGGGCGAAAAATTTTTTGGTCGGGCGCAAAAATATACTTGTCAGGGCGGCGGCAAAAGAGTTGATTTTTCGGTATATGGAAAAGCTCGCATTGATATCCGTAAGCGATAAAACAGGCATAGTCGAATTTGCGAAAGAATTGACGCGCCATCACGGCTATAAAATTCTTTCCACGGGCGGTACGGCGAAATTGCTCGCCGAAAAGGGAATCCCCGTAACGGAAGTAAGCGATTACACCGGTTTTCCCGAAATGATGGACGGCAGGGTCAAAACCCTCCACCCCAAAATCCACGGCGGTCTCCTCTGCCTGCGCTCGTCGGAAGAGCACATGAAGCAGGCGGCGGAACACGGAATTTCCATGATAGACTTGGTCGTCGTAAACCTCTACCCCTTTGAGGCGACCGTCGCAAAGCCCGGCTGCACCATCGCCGACGCAATCGAAAATATCGACATCGGCGGGCCCTCCATGCTCCGCTCGGCGGCGAAAAACCACGCAAGCGTGACCGTCGTCTGCGACAACCGCGACTATCCCTCGGTAATCGAGGCAATGCGCAAGGGCGGCGAGGAATTGCAGAGCCTGCGCAGAAAGCTCGCCCTCAAAGTCTACCAGCGCACGAGCGCGTACGACGCCGCAATTTCGAACTACCTCAACAAAAAGTTCAACGGCGAAGACGCCCTTCCCGAAACGCTCAACGTGGGTCTGCCGCTCGTCCAGAAAATGCGCTACGGCGAAAATCCGCACCAGCAGGCGGCTCTTTACGGCGACTTCGGCAAGTTTTTCCGCCAGCTCCACGGCAAGGAACTTTCCTACAACAACATCATCGACATCAGCGCGGCGGCGACGCTCATCGCAGAGTTCGACAAGCCGACCCTCGCGATACTCAAACACACCAATCCCTGCGGCGTGGCTTCGTGCGACAACTTGGTCGACGCGTGGAATCAGGCTTTCGAAACCGACAAACAGGCTCCGTTCGGCGGCATAATCGTCGTGAACAGGAAGATGGAGGCGGACTTGGCGCAAATCATTTCGGGCATTTTCTCGGAAGTGATTATCGCCCCCGACTTCTCCGACGGGGCTCTCGAAATTCTCACAAAGAAAAAGAACCTCCGCGTGATGATTTCCACCTTCAAAAAGGCGGAAGGCCTGCAACTCAAAAGCGTCGTGGGCGGGGTTCTCGCGCAGGACGCCGACGCAATCGAAGAGCTTAAAGAAAACATGCAGGTTGTCTCCAAACGCCAGCCCACCGACGGGGAATGGCGCGCAATGCTCTTCGGCTGGAAGGTCGTAAAGCACGTCAAGAGCAATGCAATCGTC
>JAJXPD010000093.1:0-4214 GCA_021641325.1 Opitutales bacterium | reverse complement strand
CTCGGAATCGGCGCGGGGCAGATGTCGCGCGTTGACAGCTCGCAAATCGCGGTCTGGAAAGCGGAACAGGCTAAGCTTTCGCTCAAAGGCAGCGTTGTCGCTTCCGACGCTTTCTTCCCCTTCGCCGACGGTCTCGTTGCCGCCGCAAACGCGGGCGCGACCGCGGCAATCCAGCCGGGCGGTTCCGTTCGCGACGCCGAAGTTATCGCCGCCGCAGACGAAAACAACATGGCGATGGTCTTTACAAAAGTCCGCCATTTCCGACACTAATATACGATGGGTTTCGATATCTTCACGCTCAAAGGCAAAACGGCGCTCGCGTTTATCGCGGCGGCGTTCGCCGTGCTGTACATTCTTGCGGCGGGCGGCTGCGACTTCGGCAAAAGCGAAGTCGTAAAGGAGACTTCCGAAACCCATTTCGTTCGTGGTCAGGACGAACTCCGCAGGGGGAACGTCAAGGAGGCGATGAGCGCGTTCCTGAAAGTCGTTGAAAAACGCAAGGACGCGCCCGAATCGCATTTTGAATTGGGGCGTATATATCTCGACAATATGAACGACCCGATTCAGGCGATTTACCATTTCAGAAAATTTCTCGAACTCAAACCGAACTCGCAGGTGTCGCCAATGGTGCGGCAGATGATTGAAACCGCGCAGAAAAAATTCGCGGCGTCCCTGCCAGAAAGCCCGTTCGAGAACAACGTGCGGCGGCTCGAATTGGAGGAGCTTCTCCAAAAAGTCCAGAAAGAGAACCTCGAACTCAAACAGCGTCTCGACGCCGCCGCAACCACGATAGAGTCGCTGAAAGCTTCGCAAAAGGTAAGCGTGGCGTCGGCGAGAGGCTCGCGCGAGGCGGCTTCGTCGGAGCGCAGACAGCAGCAGACCCAACGCGCTGGCACGGCGCAAGCCCAACAGCAGACGGTCGAGGTAAGGCGCGACACGCCGTCGACGTACACGGTAATGCCTGGTGATACGCTTTCAAACGTAAGCAGAAAAGTCTACGGAACAAAAAACAGGTGGCGCGAGATTTTCAACGCCAACCGCGACAGAATGGCGACGCCCGAATCCCTAAAGCCTGGGCAGGTGTTGCGAATCCCGAGGTAGGCGCGTGAAAGCACTTCCCTAAGGGCGTTTCCCTGTACGCCCAGACCGCTCGCGTACGAAAGTACGCCACGCGCCCTGTTCGCACAGGAAAGCCACCCTTATGAAAGCACTTTGACGCGCCTAAAAATACAGCGCGGAGCGCGGAAGATTTTTAGATTGCGTTGGGATAAAAGTGGAGTTGTTTGGTTAGTGAGCCGACTAATGTTTGCGGATTCCCGCGTACGCCACGCACCCCGCAAGCGCGGGAAAGCCACCGCCTGAACGGCACTCTAACGCGCCTAATATTTCAGCGCGGAGCGCAGAAGATTTTTAGAATGTGTTGGGATAAAAGTTGAGTTGATTGGTAAGCAGAGAATCCAAGTTTGCGGATTTCCGCTTTTTCTTTTTTTATCTGTTTCTCTCCAATATTCGGCAATATCAATCTCAGTAATTGCCAACGGCGATACGGGCTAAGCGGGGAAAGCGGCAAGTATACTTGCCGCGCATAATCACCGAAAGGAACGAAGTTCCGACGACCGGCGCGGCTCGCGCCCGTGCAGGCTGCCAGCCTGTTGTAATTTGGGCAGTGTGTAGGCGTTTACCCAATGGGGGCGGATAATGGTTGATTTTGCGGGTGAATTTTTTCTTGTAAGAATATTTCGGTGTAGAATGTCGGAGAGGTTTTGCATGGCGATTATTCCGACGTCCCTGTTTTTTTGCTTCATGCCCGCGAATCGGCGTTCGTCTACTTCAAGCGTTGCAAGCCCGATGTCTCTTGGAACTTTCAGCCCCGCTTCTTCGAGCCATTCTTTTATATAGGATTCAAGGCAGAGTATGGCGTCGGGCTTGTATTTTTTCAGCCAGTGGAAAAATTTTTTCTTCCGCTCTTTGTCCTTTTCGACGTAGAGAAAGGGCGGTATTCTCGATTTTTCGTCCAAGTTTATCTGCCCGCGCAAAAAGCCGCCCGTGAACCTGCCGTCTATGAGAAAGTCGATGTTGCCGGTAGTGGCAAGGCCGGGGCGTTTGTATCCGTATTCGATAATTTTAAGTGTTGAATAGTATGAAATAAGGAATTGGTCTGTAATTACGAAGTCTATTTCGGGATTTTTTGTCCGCAGTCCCGCCGAAATGAAATTGTATTTTTTTGCCAGCCGCGCGTACTGCTTTGGAAACATGTTTTTGTCGAGCAGCCCGGTCATTATCGCGCCCCTGATGTTTCTCGACTTGAAAATGGAGTCGAGCTTTTGCGGCGACATTGCGCGCGCGTCCAGATAAAATTCCTCCACGCAATAGCCGAGCCTGTTCGCCTCGCTCTTTATTCCCGATACGATTTCGGGGAAAGTCGGCTTGATTTCGAGCGTGTCGGACTTCGTGTAGAGTAGGGCAACGGTTTCCTGCTGCCAGTCCGTCTTTTTCGATTTCATCGCGCTCATCGCCGCGCTGATGAAGCTGTTTTTTTTGTATCCCAGCTTTCTCGCCGCCTCCCTTACCCGTTTTTTCGTCTCGTTCCTGATTTTGTCGGAGCCGTTCAATGCCATCGAGACCGTAAATTTCGAAACGCCCGCATATTCGGCGATATCTTTCATTGTTGTGCGTTTTTGTGCGCTATTCATATTTGTATTACAGTATGTTGCGAATATAACTGTTAGATTAAAAACACAATCGGCGGAATTGCAATAATAAATTTTTTGTTCAATATTTGAAAACATCGCGGGGGCGATTGGAAATTCAAAAGCACAAAACAAATCAAAAGCACAAAACAAATTCACGATGTCGAAAAAATATCTATATGCCGTTTTTCTAATTCTTGCCGCCGTTGCGGCGTCCGCCAAACCGTTTATGTCGCTGCGCCACGGCAGCCCGACCGACAGGGAGATGATGGACATTATTTTGCAGTGCTCCGACAAGTCGGGCACTCCGTGGGACGAAATGTGGTTTTACATAAACCCGTTTCTGAAAACGGCGGACGTCGTCGAAAAATGCAATATGATAAACGCCTACCGCGACGAATGCCAAAAGCGCGGAATAGATTTTTCGTTTCAGGTTATCGCGCTCGGGCACCCGTCGGGCGGCGGCGCGGCGGGCAGCGCAATTAGCGGAATGCTCTCCGACGCCGAATACGGCGAGACTCTCGCTTCGACCGGCGAAATCAATTTCGAAAAGGGCGACTTGATTATAGACGAAAACGGCAACTGCCAGTACCGCCTTTGCCCGAATTCGGAGCGCGCGCGGCAGTTCAACCGCGAGCGCACAAAATTGTTCGTAGAACAGCTGCGCCCGAAGTCGTATTGGGTTGACGACGACCTCCGCTTTTCGGGCGGAGACTCTGAGCTGTTTACCTGCTTTTGCGAGACTTGCCTTAAAAAGTTTTCCGAATTTGCGGGGCAAAAATATACGCGGGAGGAAATCGTCGGGCGCATTTCAAAGTCGGTCGGCACGTGGGAGCCGCTTAGGGAGAAGTGGGTGGAATTTTGCGGAAAGTCGCTTGGAGAATTTTGCCGCGAGGCGTACCGCAAGCCCGTCGACGAGCTTATGCCCGAATGCTTTCTCGGCTTCCAGAATATCCATTCGCGCTACAAGCACAACGGGCTTACGAGCGGGGGGATTTTGAAAGGGCTCGCAGGCTCGAAAAGCGTCGGAATCCGACCGGGGGCGGGGTACTACGAAGAGGGGAATCCGCGGCTTTTGGTCTCCAAAATATTCGACGTCGCGCGCGAGGCCGAGGACTGCCGCAAAATGAAGTTCGTATCGCGCATAACGTACGAGGCGGAGAACTATCCGCGCATATCCATTCTCAAATCTCCCGAAGCGATGATGGCGGAATGCGCCCTCGCGCTTGCGGCTGGTTGCGACTCCCTTTCGCTCTACTGGTATTTCGGAAAGAATTTCGATTCTATTGAAAGCTACGAGCAGTTTGCGCAGACATGCGCGGAGTGGAAACCGTATCTGAAAAAAGTCGCCAAGGCGTCGAAAAATACGCGTCTTGGCGGAATCGCGAGGCCGCTCGGCGCGCACGCGGTGGCGTCGCCGAAACTATCGCCGAGCGACGTATTCCCCGCCGACTGGTGGACGGAGGACTCCATGTACAACATGATGCTCACGGGTTTTCCCGTGTGCCCCGAAAACGCCAAGCC
>JAJXPD010000092.1 GCA_021641325.1 Opitutales bacterium | reverse complement strand
AAGTTCCCGAAGAGCGCAAAAACTAAATTTTCAACTCGACGCGTCCACCCGTAGGCGGGCGCGTTTTGCATATTTATAATATACAACTATACAGGAAAGATACGAATATGTCGGGAAACACCTCGAACAGCGGAATAGTATGGAAACTCGTCATTACGGCACTCGTGGTAATATGGGCGGTATCGTCCATGTTCCCGTTCGGCGACACTCCGTTCGAAGACTACATTAAAACCCGCGCGACGGCAAATCAGTCCGAATTTGCGCAGGTTCTCGAAGAGGCGGGCAAGCGCGTCGACGCAAACAATTACAGGACGGACAAGTCGAAGTCGCCCACTTTGTACATTGCTCTGCGCGACTATGCCGAGGCAAAAGAGCTTGACCTCTCCAAATATTTCTCCGACATCAACGTTTCGGACATAAAAGTCCTCAAAAAGAAAAACGACATTCTTTTGAAGGAACTCTACCGCCAGAGCAAGGGCGCGCTCAAAAAGGGTCTCGACTTGCAGGGCGGCGTGTCGTTCACGCTCGAAATCGACGACACCAACCTCAATTCCGACGAACTCACACGCAAGGGACAGCTCGACGACGTTTTGACGGTCATGAACAACCGTATCAACGGCTTGGGCATTACCGAACCCACAATCCGCGTCGTCGGCGGCAAGGCAATCGAAGTCCAGATGCCGGGCGTTTCGCTCAAAGACAACCCCGAAGCAATCGAAGAACTTTCGCGCCCCGCAAAGCTCGAATTCAGACTCGTCCACCGCAACCTGCGCCCGTCCTCGGCGAAGCCGCTTCCCTCGGAAATTCCCGCGGGCTACGAAGTGCTGATTATGGAAACCGAACGCCTCGGCAAAGTCGTCGAAGAACCCATGTTCGTACGCCGCCGCGCGGAGGCAAAGGGCGACATCATCAAACGCGCGTATCCCGCAATGGAAGACGCAAACCGTTTCAGCGTTGCAATGGAATTTACGCCGTCGGGAGCAAAAGTTTTCGAAAGAATCACGACGGAAATTCTTGAGGGCGACCGCAACACGGGCACAAAACAGTCGCTGGCAATCGTTCTCGACGGCCGTCTGATGAGCGCGCCGCACATTCAGAGCGTCATCAGCGACAGAGGCTCAATCACAGGCAACTTCACGCGCCGCGAGGCAATCGAACTTGCCAACGCGCTCAACAACCCGCTGGCGGTCGGCTTGAAGCGCACGTCGCTCAACGAAGTAGGGCCTTCGCTCGCGTCGGAGGCTCGCGACAGCTCGTTCTTGGCGGCGGGAATCGGCACGGCGTTCATCATAGCGTTCATGATTTTCGTATACTACGGAATGGGCGTTATCGCGGTGGTTTCGGTGTTCATCAACATTCTGATTCTGGTGGGCGTGCTTGCAAGCTTCGGCGCGACAATGACGCTGCCGGGCATCGCGGCGTTGGTGCTTACGGTCGGCATGGCGGTAGACTCCAACATTCTCGTGTTCGAGCGTATGCGCGAAGAGGCGAAGCTCGGCAAGAGCCTTTGGACGTGCCTGCAACTGGGCTACGAAAAGGCGTTTTCGACAATCGTCGACGCAAACATCACGACCCTGATTTCGGCGATAATCCTTTGGAAATTCGGCACGGGCCCCGTCAAGGGCTTCGGCGTGACACTGGCAATCGGTATTTTCACGACCCTGTTTGCGGTGCTCGTTTTCAGCCGCGCAATGCTCGAACTCTCCGTAAAATACGGGGTAATCCGCAACGCGCTCATGCGCTCGCTGATTTCAAACGACCTCAAATTCAAGTTCCTCGACCACGCCAAGACTTCGTTTATAGTGTCGTGGGTGATAGTGTTCATCGGCGTCGCGACGGTAATTTCGCGCGGCGACAAGTCGCTGAGCATCGACTTTACGGGCGGCGACATCGTAACAATGTCGTTCAACGAAGCGCACAAAATACCGATTGGCGAAATCACGAAACTCAGCGAATCGACAAGCGACACGGGTATCGGAGAAATTCAGGCGGCGTACCAGACCGACCTTTCGTCGAAGGCGGAACGCCTCGTCTTGCAGGTCGAAAGCGAAAAGGGCCAGCGCGTGTTCGACATGCTCTCGCATAAATTCCCGCAAGCGGACTTGAAGCTCGTTTCCCAGCAGAGCGTGGGCGCTACAGTAAGCAGCGAAATCACGCGCGACGCATTCATCGCGGTTGCCCTTTCGCTCTTGGCGATGCTCGTGTACATAGCGGTAAGATTCGAATTCAGCTACGGTATCGGCGCGCTGGTAGCAACCGCGCACGACGTAGTCATGACAATCGGCTTGTACGTCATCTTCGGTCTGCTCGGCGTGGGTTCGGGACAGTTTTCAGCCCCGATGGTCGCGGCAATCCTGATGGTCATGGGCTATTCAATCAACGACAAAATCGTTATTTTCGACCGTATCCGCGAAGAGCTTGTCCTGAAACCGACAATGACTTTGCGCGACATCATCAACTTCTCAATCAACCGCACGCTGTCTAGAACATTGCTTACAAGCGCGACAACATTCGGCGTTTCGGTCGCGCTGTTCGTGTTCTCCACGGGCATTATAGTTGACTTCTCGCTAGTGTTCATGCTGGGCGTTGCGGTCGGCACGTTCTCGTCGATATTTATCGCAAGTCCCGTGTTCTATTGGTGGAACAAGGGAAGCCGCGCGCGCGTCGACAAGGAGCGCGACGACAACAACGCAAAGCCCAAGGAATGGGAAGCGTAGTCCGAACGGCTCGAAAATCGCATAAAAGCGAATCCGCAAAGGGTTCGCTTTTTTGTTTTTGTGCGCCGCCGAAACCCCCGCAACGGCAGAAAATCCGAGAGACTTCTTCGTTATCGGCGGACTTCCCAGCGGCTTTTCCCTGCGGAATGCTTTTTCGCCCGTTTGGCTGTTTTTTTAAGCCGCGCCGTCGGTTGATTTTTTGCCGATTTTTCGGCGGAGCGGCGCATTGCGGAAACTTCGCGCATGCGTCGCAAAAAATTTCGCGCGCAAAATTGAGCGCGCCGCAAAAATTTTATGGATTTTAAATCGGCGCGTGTATATTTTAGAAAACAATGAAATGGAACGAAGTTAATTTCGACAGAAAGCTGGCGGAAGATTTAGGCGCGTATCTGGGCGTTAGCCCGATTCTCGGCGCGCTTATTCTGCAACGCGGGTACAGCGACTTACTGCGGGCAAAAATGTTCATGCGCCCGAAACTTGCCGACTTGGACGACCCGTTCAGGGTCAAGAACCTGCGCCGAGCGGTTCTCAGAATAATAGAGGCGATAGAGAAAAAGGAAAGCATTCTGGTTTTCGGCGACTACGACGTTGACGGCATAACAAGCACAACGCTTCTTGTCGGCATTTTGCGCCACTTCGGGCTGTCGCCGTCGTACTTCGTTCCGCGCCGAATGGAGGAGGGCTACGGGCTCAGCGAGGCGGCGTTGGAACGCGCGCTTTCGAACGGCAAGCCGTCGCTTCTGATTGCGCTCGACTGCGGCACAAACGCGGTCGAAGCAATCAAATACATTCGCGACAAGGGCATAGATTTGATTGTCGTAGACCACCATCAGGCGAAGGACGTTTCCGTAGACGACCACATTCTCATAAACCCGCACGTGCACAATATCGGCGCGACACCGTGGAGCCAGCTGTGCACCGTGGGGCTTGTCTTCAAGCTCGCGCACGGACTGATAAAGGAAATGCGCCAGCGCAACGACCGCCGCTCGTGGGAAATCAACCTGAAAGACTACCTCGATTTGGTCGCGCTCGGAACTGTCGCCGACCTCGTGCCGCTCGTGGACGAAAACCGCATAATGTCGCGCTACGGAATCAAGCGTCTGAAATCGACGCGCCGCACGGGCATTCAGGCTCTTATTCAGGCAAGCGGAATCGCCCTCGGCGAAGACATCACACCGATTGACATCTCGTTCAAGCTCGGCCCGCGAATCAACGCGAGCGGACGCTTGGCTGACGCGTCCCTGCCGCTCGAAATGCTTTTGGGCGACGACTTCACAACATGCTACCGCGCCGCGTGCGAACTCAACGACATCAACAAGGAGCGTCAGGAAATTGAGCGCGGCGTCTTGGAGGACGCAATGAAACAGGTCGAAGGCAGGCAGCTCGACAAATATCCGTGCATCGTAGTCTACGACCCAAGCTGGCACCCCGGGGTTGTCGGAATCATCGCGGGCAAACTCAGCCGCGAATTCCACAAGCCCGTAATCGTTTTCGGCGAAGTGGACGAGGGCTTCACTAAGGGGTCGGGCAGAAGCATTGCGGGAATCGACTTGGTCGAATGCCTTGCGCCGTGCGGCGACATTCTCGGCAGCTGGGGCGGGCACCCCATGGCGGTCGGCGTTTCGGTCAAGGAGGGCTGTGTTGATGTTTTCAGGGAAAAACTATCCGAAACTATCATCAAAAAATACGGCGAAGACATCGACTTCTCGCCGAGCGTCAACATCAACCTTACCCTCGATTCCTCCGACGTCGGCATAGAGCTTCTCGACGAGCTTGAACTTCTGCACCCCTACGGCGAGGGCAACCGCGAGCCGACTTTCGCGTTGAAGAAAATCGTGTTGACGAAGCCCGTGGAAGTCTTCGGGGCGGCGCAAAACTACCGCTTCCAAATTCCGCTCGGCGACGGCGGCTGGATTAGCGCGGTGGCGTGGAAGGGCGGCGGCAAGCTTCCGCCCGTCGGCAAGCCGATTGACTTGGCGGTAAAACTCGGCTGGAACAGGTGGAACAAGCGCAAAACCCCGCAGGCTACCCTGATTGACTGGCGCGAGTCGCAGTAGACCACGCCGAATTTTCCTGTGCGCATCGCGCTTTTGCGGTGCGCGTTTTTTTCGCCCCGACTCCGCGCATGCGGCGGAAATTCCGCCCGCGCCGAAAATCCGCGCGGGGAGTTTATCCGAAAAGCACAAGCGCAACCGCGCCCAAAATCATGAGCGAGCCAACCGCCCGCCGCGCAGCCGTTCCCTGAGTCAGCGTCTCCAATCCAGACACGTATTTGCCGATTGCGAACACGAATACGACCGACATTATTCCGCGCGTGTTGTAGAGAATGTTGCAAAGCGGCGCGCTTACCCTGCCCGCGAGCGCAAAGAACATAAACAGCGATTCCGCAACCATCAAAGCCGCCGCCGCGCCGCCGAGCGCGAGGTTTTTCCGCCCCGCGCTCCGGATTTCGCGCCAGCATCGCCCGAAGTAGGGCAGGGTGGAGAGAATCAACACAAAATTGCAGAGGCAAAGCAGGGAGAGCGGCGAGAAATTGGGCGAAAATTTTTGAATGAAAACGTCGCACGCCGCGTAGGACGTGCACGCCCAGAGCGCAAGCGCAAAGGTTATCCACTCTTTTTTTGACGAAATTCGGCGTTTCGAGTAGCCCATAATAAATACCGCCGCGCAACAAATAATGCCTGCTGCAATCATTGTATGGGGAAGCTCCATGCCGATTATTATCCGCGAAAACAGCAGAACCGCGAGGATTTTCAGCCCCATAATCGGCGTCATAAGGCTGACTTCGCCCTTGTGGGCGCAGAGGAACGTGGCGAAATTTCCCATCGCAAAAAACACGCCCACAAGCAGGGGCTGCCACACGAGCGCAAAGTCTTTCACGCCGCCTTCGGTAAAAAGCGACGGCATGAAAAGAATCCACAGCGAGACGTTGTTGAAAACGAGAATGGAAGTCGGCGAAAGTTTTTTGTCGCTCGTGGCGAGTTTTACGAGAATCACGCTGAGGCTGTAAAGCGCGGCGGCGATTACCGGAAATGAAATTTCGTAATTCATAAAAAGGCGCGATTGTAGCGCGGCGGCGTCGCATTGAAAGAAAATTTTTTGCGTCGGACAGCGGGACGCATTCGGGCGGAGTTTGGTGCTGCGGCGGAGGGGCGTCTTCACCGTGTTTACGACCGAACCCGCCATGCGGTTTTACGGCGTGCTTGCCGCAAAGTTTCGCGCGTTTCGAACCGGCAAAAAACTCCGCATGTCGAACAACCGTTCGCGGCGGAGTTTTGCGTTTTGCGCGTCGCTTGCCGCCGCGCTATTTAGGCTCGATTGCGATTGTGAGGTAGTCGAACTTCGGCAGGTATTTTGAGGTGACCACCTGAAATTTTTCGCATTCGAAATCTGTGGACGGCCTGTGCGTGTGCCCCGCGAACACGCCGAGCAGGTTGGGCGCGGCGAACGCGGCGTCCCTGAATTCGAAAGTTTCGGGAGTTTCGCGTTCGGGGCGTTTGTGGCGTCTTTCCACGCGGAACGAGCGGTCGGTCGCGGCGCAGAAATTCGGGTTGCCGCACGAGAATCCGAGGTTGCCGCCCTGAACGTAGAGCGGAATGTGGGCGCAGAGAATGGTCGGCATTCCCCGCGCAAGCTCGCTTTTGAAAAACGCGAGCTGCTCTTTCGAAATTTCGTTTGCGGAGTTGTCTATAAGCACGAAGTTCATGCCGCCCGCCTGCACCGAGTATCCGTCGGGATTTTCTCCCGCGTAGAGCGGAGCGAGCTTTTTAATCCACCTGCGGCGGAGTTCGGGCTGGGGAATGTCGGGACCGCTGCCTTCAAAATGCCAGTCGTGGTTGCCCGCGATGTAGCGGCACGGAATTTCGGAATTCGCCATGCACTCGGCGAGCTTTTTAATGTTGTATTCCGACGGAAAATTGATGATGTCGCCGCCGAGAATCGCGAGCTCGCAGCCGCTCTTTTTCGCGCTTTTAAGCGACATCGAGAGAGCCTCCATTTTCGGCTCGCTTGCGAACGCCCTGTGCATGCGGTAGGCGTAGTCGAGGTATGGCTCTACAAGTCCGTCCGCATAGGAAATGTGGGTGTCGGCAACGAACATGACCTTCGTCTTTTTTGCGCCCTCGACGTAAAGCTTTATATTGTTGCCAGACTATCTGAACGTGTAAGCGCAGGGCTTTTTTGCCTCCGTCTGCGCCGACGCTTTCCCTCCGACAAATGCGGCTGCAAGAGTCGCCGCGGTTTTTGCAAAAGTTCTTCTTTTCATCTGAAAAATATTTTTTGCGGGCGTCGAAATTCGTCAACAATAAAATGATTTGTCTTGCGGCGGAAGGCGTTTTGCGGATAGATTTTTCGGCATGTCGGAATTGATAGATTTGAACGCCGAGGCAGCCGAAAAACGCCGCGCAATGCTTGTGGGCATACGCCGCCCAGACGTTTCGGCGTCGGAGACGGAAGGGCTGCTCGACGAGCTTGCCGAACTTGCCAAAAACCTCGAAATAGACGTCGTCGGGCGCGAGGTTGTTTTGCTGCGCGAGCCGTCGGCGCACTACTTTGTGGGGGCGGGCAAGTTTTCGGAAATCGTCGCCGCCGCCCGCGCTCTCGACGCCGACTGCATTATTTTCGACGACGAGCTTTCCCCCGCGCAACAGCGCAACTGGGAGTCGGAATCGGGCTTGGACATCGTCAACAGGCAGGAGGTTATTCTAGACATTTTTGCGGCGCGGGCGCAGACTCGCGAGGCGGTTTTGCAGGTCGAGCTTGCGCGTTTGGAATACTCGCTTCCGCGCCTGCGCAAGGCGTGGTCGCACCTCGACAGACAGCGCGGCGGCGGCATAACCCAGCGCGGTGGCGGCGAGAGCCAGCTCGAACTCGACAGGCGTTTCATCGGCGCGAGAATCGCAAAACTCCGCGACGAATTGGAGCGCGTGAGGGTTGTCAGGGGAACGCAGCGCAAGCGCAGAATGCGCGTGCCAGTGCCGACTGCGGCGGTCGTGGGCTATACGAACGCCGGGAAATCTTCGCTGATAAACGCGCTGGCGAAATCTTCGCTCTTGGCGCAGGACAAGCTTTTTGCCACCCTCGACCCAACCACGCGCAGGCTCGTTCTGCCCGACTCTTCCGAGCTGCTTTTGACCGACACCGTGGGCTTTGTCCGCAAGCTCCCGCACAGGTTCGTCGAGGCGTTCAAATCGACGCTCGAAGAGGCGGTCGTTTCCGACTTCCTTTTGCATGTCGTAGATTCGTCAAGCCCCGACGCCGCCGAGCACATCAAGACAACGGCCTCCGTCCTGCGCGAGCTTGGCGCGGACTCAAAGAAAATCATAGTTGTCATGAACAAAATCGACGCGCTCTCCGACGACGTTTCCGCCCGCGCCCTCGAAATCGAATTTCCCGACGCCGTTTGGGTCAGCGCGAAAACGGGGGAGGGGCTTGGCGGGCTTCTCGCGAAAATGGAGGACGCAATCGCTGGCGCGTCGAAGCTGGTAAAACTGCTCGTGCCGCATTCGGAGTATCGCGCCGTAGCGGAGCTGTACGCCTCTGGTCCCGTGCTCTCGCGCCGCGACACCGACGACGGCGCGGAGATTTCAGCCCGCATTCCCCTGCGCAAATTCCCGCTTTTCGAAAAATGGATTTCGAAATAGCCGCAACCGCGCCGATTCCGCAGTCGCGCGGATTTCCGCAATCGGCGCGCCCCGCGCCTACGTCGCCCCGCCGCAAACTTCCGCGCCCGCCGATTTTCCCGTTTGCGGGATTATATAATTTGACATTTGCGGCGCGTTTTAAAAAATGGATTTCAAGATTATGAGCGTAGTAAAATTTGTATCGGTAGCACTTCTTTCCGCCG
>JAJXPD010000271.1 GCA_021641325.1 Opitutales bacterium | reverse complement strand
ATAATCACGAGAGAATCGGGCGGATTTTTCAGGGCGTCGCGCTTGTCCGGCTCTACGAAGCGTTCGATAATGCCGATTACGACATCGCCGACGAGTTCGGGATTGCCCGTTTTTCTAAATTCCACCGCCTTTTCGATTGTCGCGGGGGAGCAGCGTTTAAGCGAGTCGCGGAGAGCCGCTTCGTCTTCCTGTGTAAATTGAGAATTCATGCATATATATCAACACATTGCCGCCCCGATTTCAACACATAATTTCACGCCGCCGCCGATAGCCGAAAATCTTTCTTTCAAAAGGGCGCAAATCTGCCATAGTGGGCGGAAATTATGAACTGCCTGATTTTCCAAACCCCGCCCCCGTTCAAGCTTGCGCCCGACAGCCCCAAGCTCGAGCATGTCGAAAAAGTCCTAAAAGCCGCCGACGGCGGCACGGTCTTTGCGGGACAGGCAAACGGCGGGCTTTTTGTCTGCCGATTCGAAAAGCTCGCCGACGGCGGCGCGACCCTCACGCCCATTTCCGACGCCCCGAATCCCGCCCCGCTCGCGGCATCCGTCGCCGTCGCATTCGCCCGCCCGCAGATTGCCCAGCGCATGCTCTTCGAAGCCGCGTGTTTCGGCGTCGAAAATCTGCTATTCTACGCCGCGTCGAAAGGCGAGGCAGACTACGCAAAAAGCGGTCTCTACGCGCGCGGCGAATACGCCAAATGGCTCGAAAAAGGCGCGGAACAGGCGTGCGCGACTTCCATTCCCTCGTTCTCCACCGCGTCGAGCCTCGCCGAAGCCGTCGAAATGCTGGACGCCCTCGCCCCGCGCGATTCCCTGAAAATCGCCCCCGACCTATACGAGGCAACTGCCGCTCTCCACGACGTTTTGGATAAATCTCCCGACCTCCACGTCAAGGCTATCCTCGGCAGCGAGCGCGGCTTCTCCAACCCCGACCGCGACCTCCTCCGCCTCAACAACTACACCCTCGTCTCCCTCGGCAACCGCGTCCTCCGCACCGACACCGCCCTAATCGCCACCCTCAGCCGTGCAGGCTGCAGCCTGCACGGCACGGAACTTCGTTCCTTTCTGTGATAATACGGCGCGGCTATAACCGCGCCTTTTCTGAATAAGTTCGTATTGGGCGCAAGGTGCGCCAGCCGTCGGAGCTTCGTTCCTTTCGGTGATTATGCGCGGCAAGTATGCTTGCCGCTTTTTCTGTTTTAGTCCGTATCGGCTTCGCCAATTACTGCCATTGGGATTGTTCTTTGCATGGGAAGAAACCAATTAAAAATAGACGCGCGTTGCGCGGATAAACAAAAAGCGGAAATCCAAAAACACAGATTCTCCGCTTACCAATCAACTAAACTTTTATCCCAAAGCACTCTAAAAAACTTCTGCGATAGCACTGTAATTTTAGGCGCGTTAGAGTGCCGTTCAGACGGCGGCTTTCACGCGCTTGCGGGGTGCGTGGCGTACTTATCGTACGCGAGCAGTCCGCAAGTGCGGGGAAACGCCGTATCAACGGTGCTATGACGCGCCGTCTTTAGGGGCGTCAAAGTGCCAGTATAAGGGCGGCTTTGCGCGCGGCACAGGGCGCGGGGCGTACGCGGTTATCCCAAAGCATAGCAGCTGAGCGAAACGCCCTACTTCACTTTTATCCCAAAACAACCTAAAAATCTTCGTGCGTTAGCACTGTAATTTTAGGGGCGTCAAAGTGCCAGTATAAGGGCGGCTTTGCGCGCGGCAC
>JAJXPD010000002.1:35806-38875 GCA_021641325.1 Opitutales bacterium | reverse complement strand
CTTTGCGTCGGACACTGTAAATGGAGTATTTATTCTTGATGTTTCAAATAAGGAGAATCCTAAAATTCTTGGAAATTTGATATTGCCGAAGGTCGCGCCAGACAACCCAAATCTCAAATTTTCCATGCTTGACGCTTCGCTGCCTCAGGGCGACCCGGTGTCGTCGATAGCTGTAGGCGACGGCGTCTTGTACATTGCGGGCACTTTTACTGGGATATATTTTGCGGAGCTTCCGCAAATCGCAAAACCTCGCAAAAAAACTGATACTGTCGCTCCCAAGCTTAACGGGGCGTTCAAAGCAAAACCGATAGACGGCTTCGACTTCATTGCCGCCGACTCCGCAAATCCCGCCCGTGCGCTTGCCGTTCGCGGAGATTTAGTCTACGTAGCACAGGCTGACGGCGGTGTTCGAATTTTCGACCTGTCCGCGGCGGGGTATCCGCAGGTTGGCGGTATTGAATGCAAGATGGCGTACGACGTAAAAATTTCGGGCGGCAGGCTTGTCGTTGCCGAATGTTTCAGCGGGGTGGGAATTTACGATATTTCGGACGCGCCCAAAAAAGCTTTGGATGGCGTCTACTGCAAGCCGCGGGAAATCGGCAGAATAGCCTGCGAAATGTTGGGCCGCCCGCAAACGCTCCACGTTTGGGCGTTCGACAAATGCAATGTAGTCGGCGTCGGCGCGGGGTCGGCTGCGGTCTGGTTCTTCGATATTTCGAATCCCGCAAACCCGAAAAAGCTTTTGCGCAGCGGGGGCAGGGAAATTGTCTACAACGACTACGGTTCGCGACGCCTCGCCTCGGGGAAATATTTCGGTTTGAATTTCCACTGCGGCGGAAGAATGATTTTCGACATGTCCGCAAAGCCCGTCAAGCGCGTGTTTTCGGACACCTATCCGCTCTGCTCGCAGAACGGTTCGGTTGCCGCGTTCGGGGACAAGTTTTTAACGATGAATCGCGGAGGTTATTCGATAGACAATCCCGCGCAACCGTTGAAAAATTCGGAGTTGACGCCGCTAAAATTTCCCGACGGCGAGCCGCTTCCGTTTGTTCCGGAAGGCGATTCGGTGCAAATTCGCGCGGAATTTCCTCAGGGCGCGGACGAGGGCTTTGCATACTTCGACGAAAAAACGAAAAGGCTTGTTGTCGCTAACCGCGCTTCGGGGAAAGTATCGATTTACGATTTTTCCGACGCGAAAAACCCGAAGCGCACGCGCTCGTTTGTAGTCGACGGCAATCCGTCAGTCGCCGATTTTACGGAAGACGGCAGGGTTGTTTTACCGTGTGGCTATGCGGGCGTGTTCGTCGAGCGCAAAAAGTAGAGCTGCAATTTTCGGCACTTCGATTTTTCGTCCGAAAAAAATCACGCCGCAAAATTTTTTGCAACAAATCTTGGGGTTGGTCATTTGAATGAATAGAGCGTTTAAACGCTGTGTTTTTTATTTAGAAGTTAAAAACATAAAAACCCCAAGAAAAATGAAAATAGCAATTAAAAAAATTATCTTTTTTATGGCGGCAACTCTTGCTTGCGGCGTTGCGCTTTCAGCTGTCAACCCAGATGCAAAGCTCCACAAGTTCAGCACGACAATAGAAAAAGAGCGTCCGCAGCTCGATGTGGAAACGAAATCGCTTATCGCCGCGTACCGCAAAAGCCCGACGGAGGCGAACCGCGCCGCGCTCGAAAAGAAAGTCGCCGAAAATTACGACAAAGTCATAGCCCGCAAAAAGGCGAAGCTTGAAGATTTGAAGCGCACCGCAAAGGACGCCTCGAAAGTTCGCGAAATGCAGGAAATCGTAGACGAAATGCTCGCTACGCGCTCCACGCGCATAGAGCGCACAATGAGCCGCTTCTCCGACCCCCGCCTGCGCCCAGGAGCGCGCGAATCGAAAGACGGATTCCTGCCCGTAATCGGCGCGGCGCAGAACCTGAGCATTGCCCGCACGCCAATCACGAACGCCGAGTATAACGCGTTCCTGAAAGCTACGGGCAAAGACGCCCGCAAAGTGGCGTCGGCAAAGTCGAAGTGCCCCGCCGTAAACGTTTCCCACGACGACGCCGTCGCGTACTGCAAGTGGCTTACCGCAAAGGACGGCAAAGCCGTATACCGTCTGTCGACCGAGGCTGAATGGGAAATCGCGGCGGGGCACATGCCCAAGGACGCCGACTTCAACTGCGGCGAGAAAAACACGACGACGCCCGTCGACGCCTACTCAAAAACGCTCGCCGCGTGCGGGGCAATCGACATGTGGGGCAACTGCTGGGAGTGGACTTCCACAGAGGTCGCCGCGAAAGACGGGGCGTCGAATCGCGGGCGGCTTATGGCGGTAAAAGGCGGCGCGTTCGACTCTCCCCGCACAAGCTGCCGCACCGAATTGAAGGGCGAGTCCCGCGCGGCGTCGTCGGGATACGCGAATGTCGGCTTCCGCGTCGTGAGAGAAAAATAGGGGCTTGCCGGCCGCACGAACGCGGCAAACGGCGCGCAAAAAAGCGGCGCGGATTCCGAACCCCGCGTCGCTTTCTTTTATTTTTCCACGATAACTTCGCGGCAGAGAATCGTCTTTTTCTTCACGCCGTCGGAGTCGGGATAATAGAAATCGCTGTAAAAAAGCAGTGCTTTGTTTTTGTCTATCGGGATTATTTCGGGATTGTTGCACGAGCCCGCCCAGCTGATGAAAGTCTTTGTTTTCGGCTTTGCGTTCGCCAGAGCGCTGCGGTCGTCGGGCGTCATTGCGACAAGCGGCTTTGTCCACTTTGTGCCAGAGTCGTTTTCGCTCGCCTGAATGTATGTCCCCGGCCGCGCGTAGCAAAGGAGCGTCGTTCCGCATTCGAGTTTTGCGAGGCGCGGCAGCACGCCGACGTTCGCGAATTTTTCGGGCTTCGACCAAGTTTTGCCGCCGTCGGTCGAGCGCGAAACGTACATCGGCGACCACTCCCAGCCCGTGTAGTTGAACCACTGCGTGCGCATGAACCAGACAATCGAGCCGTCGGGCATGAACTCGAAATCGCTGTCGCTGAATCCGCCCGTATCGTAGGGAAATTCCGAGCCGTCGGCGGGATACTCCATGTGGG
>JAJXPD010000002.1:722-35796 GCA_021641325.1 Opitutales bacterium | reverse complement strand
AGCGGAAAATTTCGGCGGAGTAGTAGGGGCTGTATTTGCCCGTGTCGGGGTTGACGTGCCCTTCGCCCGAAAATGCGGAAATCCAGAGCGAGCCGTCGGGAGCGAGCTTCATGTTGCCGCGCGGAAAAATGGGCTTCATGATGTTGTCGAAGCCCGCGCCGCTGTGGACTACGCGCGTAAGGCATTTCCAGTCTACTTTTGCGTGCTCTTTGACCGCCTCCGTTTTGCCTGCGGGAATGCGGTACGCAAGCCACTCCTTTTTTGCGAGGCTCGGCGGAAGCCTGTCGGCGTTGTAGGCTTTGATTGCGACTCCGTTTATCCAGTCCGCCTTCATTCCGTCGGGAATGGGAAGCGTGCCCTCGTCGGCGCGTTTCGACGCGTCGTAGTCGGGCGTGTACTCGCTTTGGCTTGGCTGTTTGTATTTCGAGACGCTGAACCCCGATTCGGGAGGGAAGTAGATTTTGTCGCCGTTGGGCAGAAGTATTCCGCATTCGGCGTCGCGCGCGGCGTCTATTTCCCGCCAAGTTTTTCCGTTGTCGAGGCTTTCGAACCACCTGTTGGGCGCGCCGAAAGACTTGATGTCGTCCCGCGAAACGTGGACGGCAACAAGCAGTCTGCCGCCCAAATTGTAGGGGCGCGGGAACTGATACGCGCCCCAGCGGTTTTTCTCGAACGGCATTCCGCGCACAATCACGCGCGGCTCGCCGAGCCTGATTTTCATGGGCGAAACCGAGCCGTCCGCGTTGTAGTAAGCACCCGAAATTTCGGAGGCTTCCGCCTGCTTGTAGTTTACGTCGTTGAACGCGCAGAGCAGAAGCGCCGACGCGAGCGCGGCGGCGGCGGGGAGCGCGGATTTTTTTGTTAGGTATGATTTTCCCATGTCGTTGTTATTTTTCGAGCCTGTCGGATACGTCGAGAATGTAGACGCAGCGTTTGCCGTTTTTCGTGTCGTTGTAGACCACGGCGTTTCCGCCGAGCACCCAGACGGGGTGCGCGTCCACGCGGAATTCGGGGTTTTTCTTGAACGGCGGAAGCGCGGTTTTTGCGAGGGTTGTCTCTGTCTGCTTCGCGACGTTTATCAGGCGAATCGGCGAGCGTCCGTCGGGGAGGTTCATTTCGCCCGCGTACGCGTCGGTTAGGATAAGCGGAAGCCCGCGCGGGTGGTACGACGGGTGTCCCGACCCCGGCGCATAGACCTGTTTCAGCTCGCTTCCGTCGTATTTTACGGTTATGATTTCAAGCCCCTTTTTGCCGTCGATGTCCAAGTTCATCGACATGTGCACGCCGTCGGGCAGCCAGTTGATGTGGTGCCCGCCCTTCGCCCACTGATCGGGGGTGATTGCCGTGCGTATGTCCGAGCCGTCGGGGTTCATTGTGATTACCGCGCGCCTGCGTTTGCCGCCGTCTAAGGGCGTCCACTGCACCGTCGCCAAGATTTTCGTCCCCTGCGGATTCCACTTTGCCTGAAAGCCGTAGTACTCGTATTTTTCGGGGTTCGGAATCTTGATTGACGGCGCGGACTTTTCGTAGATGTCGCGCAAGGAGGCAACCATTTTGCGTTTGTTCGATTCGATGTCGGTAATGTAGATTCCGTCGTCGGCGACCGGCCCCACATTGCGCTTTGCGAACGCGTCGGGGACGATTACGCCGTAGCCCACCTGCGCGAAGCGCGACTTCCTGAGGTTGTGCGAAACGAGCTTTTTGCCGTCGGGCGAGACCATGAAAACCGTGCCCGCAAGGCGCGTTTTTTTGCCCGTTTTGAAGTCGAGCCTCACGGCGAATTCCTCCCATGTCTTCGGGTCTACGTCGTTGTAGAAGAGGTCGGCGTCGCTTGCTCCCCACTGGATGTTTGCGCCCATCTGCGTTTCCCAGCCGCGCGATTCGGTTTCGAAAACCCTCTTCATCGACGGCAGTTCGACCACAACCACTTTGCCCGCGTCGCCCGCGACTGGCTTCTTGCCTTCGTAGGGCAGCTCGAAGAGCGCGGCGTATTTGCCCGACGGGCTGACGGGCGACGTGTCGAAGAACCTGTGGATTACGCCGTTTTCGGCGACGAGTTGCGGTTGGGGCGCGCCCGCGCAGCCGCACAGAATTGCGGCGGCGAAAGCCGATATTATTGCTGCTGTTTTTTTCATGTTTTTTTGTGTGTTTAAATCAATCCCGTTTTGCGGAACATATCCGCGTAGATTCGCGCCTTTTCTTCGAGCGGTTTCGGATACGCCCGCGACGACGACGGCATTCTGAAAAATTCGATTTTGCGCCCGCCGATTTCGACTGCTTCCGACGCTCCCGCAGCGGGCGGTGTCGCGCCGCACGATTCCGCGAAAACCTCCGCCGCCTTTGCGCCCGCGCACGCAACCGCGCGGCATTCGGGGAGGCTGGCGAGGATTTTTGCGATGTCGGTCTTGCGGACTATTTCGAGGAACTTGTCGGAGGCGTTGTCTTTGAGGCGCACGACCTCCTCCGCCGTGTCGAAAAGCGCGATTCCCCTTTGCGAGAGAAAGCCCGCGATTTTCCCCGCGTCGAATTTCCGCTCGCCCGATTTCACGAATTCGTCCCTGTTGCCGAAAAACGCCAGCCCGAAAATGCGCCACATGTCGTTCTGGAAATTCGGGTAGAAGAACTCGATTGACCAGCGTTTCCTGTCGGGCGGGAAAGTTCCCAAAAGCAGAATTTTTGCGTTCGGAGGCAGGAAGGGTTCGAGCGGGTGTTTTTCGGGTTTCATGTCAGTCTCCAAAAAAATACGGACTGGCGCGGCGATGTCAAGGGCGCGGAATCCGCGCCGAAACAAAACGCGGAAAAATGCGTATAATATAAAAGAAGAGTGTTGCCACGGGGCGGGCGTCGGGCGTATTTTTTGCGGCGTCGGGCGGACGTTTCCCCGCGCGGCACAAACCGAAATCAGGCAAAACATGAAAAGAATACCGTTTTTTGTACTCGTCGCCGCGGCTTTCGCGACGCTTTGCGCGGGCGTTCCAGCGGGCGGCGGCACGGCGGGGCGGACAGCTCCGCAAAAGGTCGCGGTCGTCGTCGTCAACGACAGCGGAAACCGCGCGCTCGACTCAAAGACAAAGGCTTTCGAAAAGTCCATTTCCGCGCGGCTTTCGGGCGCGGGTTTCGGCATTGTCGACTACGATTTGGCGGTCCGCAACCTCAACGACTATCTCGGCGACCCCAACGCAAAGTTCCGCTCAGCCGCCGCCGCGCTCAAACGCGCGCTCGACTCCAAGGAGTCTGCCGGCTCCACGCTCATTTCGGACGCCTCCGGCGTGCGCCTCGGCGGGCTTGTGGGGGCGGACTATATTTTGTCGGTTTCCGTCGCCTCTTATTCCGTCGAAAAGCGGAACTCGAAAGTCTACGGAGTGGCGACCGAAAACACGGTCTACAAGCTCCGCACAAATTCGACTTTGCACGTCCTCTCCGATGTCGCGTATTCCGTCGCGGGCTTGTCGCTGGGTTCCGAGAAGACGCTGCGCAATACCGCCGACATTTCGGTGTCGGACGGCGGCGTGATGGACGAGCTTGTGGCGGACGCCGTCGAGCGCACAGCCGAGTTTTTCGCCCTGCGCAGCAAAAGCGAGCCGCTCGCCGCTCCCGTAGGAACTTCGGGGGAAATCGAAATACTCTTCACCGTGGAGGGTTTGGACATGCCCGAAATCGTCCGCGAGAACGGCAAATACGCGCTTTCGAAAAATACGCTGCCCGTTTCGGTTTCGTCGGTGTCGGCGGAAATCGACGGCATCGCGCAGACGCTGGGCGGCAAAATTTCGCTTCCGCGCGGAATCCACACGCTTGTAATCCGCCAGAGCGGGCTTGAACCGCTCGAAAAAAACATAAACATTACGGGGGCTTCGGGGCAGCGGCTGACGTTTTCGCTCCGCCCCGACGCCGCAACCCGCGCGGCTTTCAAGGCGGACGCCGAGTTTGTGGAGGAGATGAAAAAACGCGCAATGGCGTCCGACTCCGCGCTCGAAATTTCCGCCGCCGAGGCTGAGCGCATTCGCGGCGCGGCAAAAATGTACGAGCAGTCGGGTTTCAAGGTGGACGCAAAGGCGCTTCCCGAAATCAACAAAACACAAAGCATATTCGGACAATAGACAACCATGAAAAAAATAGCATTGTTTCTGATTTTGTCGGCGTTTGCCGCATTCGCATTCGGACAGAAAAAGGAGTCGCTGGCGGTGGTAAAGGTAAAGCCGACGGCGGCGGTGGAGGCGGCGGCGAAGTCGGCGGGAACGCTTCCCACGCTGCAAAGAATCGTGGACTCCGTCGATTCGAACCTCACGTCGGCGTTCCAGCGCACGCGCAAGTTCGACGTGCTTACGCGCGGCGATTTGGACGCCGTCCTCAAAGAGCAGGACTTCTCCGCCTCGGGCAACGCCAACCAAAAGGACGCCCCAAAAACGGGCAACATGAAGGGCGCAAAATACGTCGTCGCGGTCGAAATTGACGATTTTCAGGACTATTCAGAACGCGACGTCTTCCAGACGGTCAAGCGCGACGTCGAAAACCGCAAAATAAGGGTTGGGGTCGTCGCGAAAATCGTCGATTCCGAAAGCGGCTCCGTGCTCGAAACCGCCAACATTTCCGAAACCGCCGACTGCGTCGCCGAGCGCGACTCGCTCTCGCAGCATTCGGGCGGGCGCATGACCGACGCCCTCGCGGGCGGCTTTTCCCGCGCCGTGTGCGAAAAAATCGCCCTCGGCGTGCTCGACGTTCTGTTCCCCGCGAAAATCGTCGGCAAAACTGGGCCGCTCGCCACGTTCAACAGGGGCGCGGGAACGGATGTTGAAGTCGGCGACGAGTACAACGTCTACGCGCTCGGCGAGGAAATGGTAGACCCCGACACGGGCGAAAAGCTCGGCAGCGAAGAGGTGCTCGTCGGCAAAATGACGGTCGTGGAAGTTTCGCCGAAGTTCTCCAAGGGCAGACTTTCGGAGGACAACGGCGTGGAAAAGGGGCAGCTTGCTCGCGTCTCCAAAAAAGCTCCGCGCAAGGCAAAGCCCGCAGTGCCCGCGACCGAAGAAATTTAGCATGGCGCATTTCCCGACCGCGTTCGCCTTGCTTGTGCTGGCAGTCGCGCTTTGCGGCTGCGCAACGCACATGAGCGAAACAAAATCCGCCCGCGCAAGCTGGGAGGCGGGGAATTTTGCGCGCGCGCAGTCGGAGTTCGCGTCGGCGGCGGAGGACAAGTCCGACACCGACATTCTCGTGTGGCGTTTGGAGGAGGGCGCGGCGGCGCGAGCAAGCGGCGACCTCAAAAAAAGCGCGGAGCTGTTTTCCGAGGCCGAGCGCATTGCCGACTCGTACGACGACCAGCCGCAGGTTAGCATAACGCGCGAAACCGCCGCGTTCCTCGCCAATCAGAGCTATCTTCCCTACAAGGGCTACAACTACGACAAAATTTTCGCGGGCGTGTATTCCGCCGCAAACTACATCGAGTTAAAGGAATTCGACAGGGCGGCGGTCGAGCTAATCAGGCTCGACAACGTACAGCGCAATTCGCAGCGCAGGAGCGGCGAGCGCATGTCGAAAGAGGCGGCGGCGATTTCCGCCGCGGGCAAAAACAACGCTTCCTACGACGCCTCGCGGACGCTTTCGAACCCCGATGTCTATCTGAAACTGCGCGAAATTTACGGCGCGGATTTCTCCGCAAAGGCTACGGCGTCGGCGTATTCCGTTCCGTTCGCCTACTGGCTAGCGGGCGTGTTTTTCATGAACAGGGCGGAGGACTCCTCCGACAGGGAACGCGCCGCCGACATGTTCAGGTTCGGCTGGAAGGCGTCGGGCGGAAAGTCCGAAATTCTCGCCGAAGACTTCAACGCCGCGGAGGACTTCGCCGACGGCAAAACCGCGACGCCGCCCGCAACCACATACATCGTCTACGAAACGGGCTGCGCCCCCGCCCGCGACCAGTTCAAAATAAACCTGCCGCTCTATCTTGTGGCGCACAACGTCCCGCATGTCGGCGTAAACTTCCCGATTCTGCGCAACAACAACTCCTTTTCGCCCGACCTCCGCGCGACCGCAAACGGGCAAGCCGTCCGCTTCGAAACCCTCGCCGACGTTGACGCCATTGTTCGCCGCGAGTTCATGGACGCTCTTCCGCTCGTGCTTGCGCGGACGATTCTCTCGTCGGCGGCGAAAGCCGCCGCGCAGTACGCCGCCGCGCGGTCGGCGGGCGACGGCTGGGCGGGGCTTGCGGTCAACATCGCGGGCAGCGTCTACCAGTACATGACAAACGACGCCGACCTTCGCGCTTGGACGACGCTCCCCAAGCGGATAAAACTTGCGCGTTTCCCGACGCCCGCCGCCGGCGTCGTAAATGTGGACGGGCGCGTTCTTCGGGTGCCGACATCGGGCGCAAACATAATTTGGGTAAAACGCACGGGCGCGGCAACGCCCGCAAGCGTCAGAATTTTCGACTTCAAAGACGGCGCGGCGGAAAAACACGTCCGGCAATCCGCCGACGCCCGCGCAAAAAAGTGATTGTCGGACGCAAAAAACAATACCATAATCGGAATATGAAAAAAATAACGGCATTGATGATTGCATGCGCGGTTCTCGCGGGCTGTTCCTCGGTCAATTCGGTCGAACGCGCCGAGCCGCAGTCGCGCGCGCAGGTCGTGAAGGACAAGCGCATTATTACGGACTCCACTCTCGACGGATACGCGTGTGTCGTAGCCGTCAACGAGGGCGTCGCGGCGGGCGGGCTTCCGAAAGTTCAGGTGAAAATCGCAAACAAGACTTCGGGCTACCGCACCGTAAACTACAAGTTCTCGTGGTTCGACGAAAACGGCATGGAGATTTCCTCGCCGTCGTCGCCGTGGCTCACCCTCGCGCTCGAAGGCGGAGAAAGCCGCTTCGTCTCCGACGTCGCGGTCTCTCCGAAAGCAAAGGATTTCTCCCTGAAACTTCTTTCCGACGTAAGAAACTACTAAAATAAAAACCATGAAAAAAACGTACATTTTGGCATTCGTTCTCTCCGCGCTCATGCTCGCGGGCTGCGCAAGCAAAAACGCCACATATGTGGAATCGGGCGGCGCGCGCTCGATTGTCTCTACAAACAAAATCAACATGGCGGACTGGAACGCCGCCGCGTCGTCGCTTGTCAACGAGCTTCTCTCGTCGGGCGCGATAGACTCTACGGGGCTTGCCCAGCCCGTGAAAATGAAAGTCGGCAGAATCGTAAACCGCACAAGCACCGCGGTCGATACCGACCTGCTCACGCGGCAGATTTCCATTGCGCTCTCAAAGACGGGCAAAGTCGCAACCGTCTCCGACGACGCCGAAACCGAAGAGCTTGCCCGCTACGAGGCGAAGCGTCAGGGCAAAATGCTCGCCCTTCCCAAGCTCACAATGACGGGCAAAATCATAGAGGACAGGGAAAGCAACCGCGAGCTTCGCGAAGTCACCTATGTTTTCTTCCTTGAAGTCAACTACCTCGGCAAGGCGGTCTGGCAGGGGCAGAAGCAGATTGCAAAGCAGCAGGAAAAATCCGGCTTGGGCTGGTAGGCGGGAGGCGACGTGAAAAGGCTTGCCGTACTTTTGATTGCGCTGGCGGCTCTCGCGCTTTCGGGCTGCCAGAGCTGCGGCTTCAACGGAAATTTTTTGCGCGACACATTCACACCCGACGTTTCCGAAGAAGTGTATGTAAGATAGCATATTGAAAACTGCGCGGCTCGCGTCCCCGCGCAGTTTTTTTTGCGCAAAAAGCTTGCCTATGGAACGCGCGGCATGCTAAAACACCTACAAAGGCAACAAACAACAACAAAATACAATATGAAAAAAACACTTTTCGCCGCTTTGCTTGCGGTATTTGCGTTTGCGACGGCGTTCGCCGCGCCCCGTCCCTCCGAGTACCGGCTCGACATCTCCAAATTCGCCAACATTCCGCTTGCGTCGGACATAGACGACGGTGAATACGCCGCGCCCGAAAGAATGAAGACGGGCAAATTCGGCGGCATCGACTTTACAATCCCCGAACCCGACGCCGACGGAAATTCGGTGGTTTCGCTTTCGTCGCTCCGCGACCCGAAATCGCGGGAATTTTCCGTGGACATTCCCAATATCCGCACGCGCTTCCTCTACGTTTTGCACTCGTCGGGCAAGAATATCCGCGCGAAAAACAAAAACAGGAATATTGGCAGCATAACCGTGCAGTATCGCGACGGTTATTCGGCTACTTTCTGGGTAAAGAAAGACGAAGAGGCGATTTCCGCCTTCGAAAACAAAACGGGCGAAAACGGGCTTGCCGTGCGCAAGGCCAACGCAACGCGCGGTACGGGTTCGGCGCACCTCAGCCGCTTCACGGTGGACCAAAAGGCGATTGTAAAGATTACATTCAAGGCGGCTCGGTATTCGTCGTGGAACATTTTCGGCGCTACGCTCACGCGCAAGGACGTTCCCACGACAAAGTTTTTCGAATTCGCCGCCGACGAGTGGAAGCCTATCGACGTTTCCGACTTGGAGGTCAAGAGCGGCTCGGCTCTCGATGTTTCTGCGGGCATGGGGCACGTCCCCGCAGGCAAATTCGGGCGGCTTAGAATTTCGAAAGACGGCGGCTTCGAGTTTGAGGGCGCGCCGAACGTCCCCGTAAAATTCAAGGGCACAAACTGGCGCCCCGGCGACTGGTTCTTTAAGCGCATAAAGACAAAGGAGGACATCGACGTGCTCGCAAGAGCCGCTTTCAAGCAGGGCTACAATTTGGTTCGCTGGCGCATATCGATGGGCGGCGAGCGCGAGTTCACCGCGCCCTACGTCATGAAGCCCGAAGTGCTCGACATGTACGACTATTTCCTCTACGCGATGGGGCGCGAGGGCGTCTATACCCACCTGAACCTTTCGAGCCACGACTTGGGCTTGCCGACCTTCAAATGGGCCGACCGCTACGACGTCAAATTCAGAACGGTTCTCGGCGACGAAACCCTGCGCGAT
Source organism: Opitutales bacterium (assembly GCA_021641325.1). GTDB lineage: Bacteria > Verrucomicrobiota > Verrucomicrobiia > Opitutales > Intestinicryptomonadaceae > Merdousia. Next base: position 26,859 of record JAJXPD010000002.1, on the reverse strand, counting down.
GCGTGGCGCAATCTCGTGAAAATGCAGCTCAACCACGTCAACCCCTACACGGGCAAAAAGTGGAAGGACGACCCCGCAATCGCCACCACCGAATACTTCAACGAAATGGAGCTGGGCTTTTTCAGATACACCAGCCTGCGCCCCGAATCCGTCGCGTTAGGCAACAAGAAAATTCGGGCATGGCTGAAAAACAAGTACGGCACAATCGACAAGCTCAAAGAGGCGTGGAGCGCGGAAAAGCTTCCCGTCAAATTCGACGACTTCTCCGAAATCGACGTTTTCGGGGACTCAAAATACAAGGGCAGCGCAGACAGAAGCCTCTTCATTCGCGACTGCATTCGCGACTACGTTTCGTTCTGCGAAAAGGTCGTCCGCGGGGAGGAGGCCTTCAACGTTCCGCTCCACCAGTTCAACTGCGGGCGCAGGCTCGACATCGAGTTCGCGAGCGCGGAGTCGGGCTCATACATGGCGCAGAACGTGTACTTCGGGCACGGCACGAACTTCATGGCTCCCGATTCGCGCACTCCGCAGGGAAGCTCGCTCGACGAGTCCGTCGCGTTGGGCTACTTCCGCGGCGCGGCGGCGAAGCGCATGCCCGACCGCCCCATGGTTCTCACCGAATGGCAGCACTGCCACTGGAATCCCTACAAGCACGAGGGGGGCGTCGCGTTTCCCGCGCTGTCCGCGCTTCAAGGCTTTTCTAACCTCACAATCCACGACGTCGCGATTGAGAAAAAGGGCGAAGGCGTCTTCGGGCACGCGGAAGTCGCAAAAAACCCGATTCTACGCGCAAACGAATTCCTGACCTACTGCTTCTTCTACCGAGGCGACGTGAAGAAATCGCCGCACCGCGTTGACGTTGTGTTCGACAAAAAATTCGTCGAAACAAGCCCGATGATGTGCATGGGCATAAACGCGGAACAGTCCAAAATAGTGTTCCTTACGGGCTTTGCGATAGACTTCCCCTCCGCCCGCAAAATTTCCGACCTGAAAAACGTGCGCGTAAAACCCGCCGACTTCACGCTCAGCCCGTCGGGCTTCTCTGCGGCAAACATGCTTTCCGACTTCGGAAGCCTCGGTTCGGGCGACAGCTCGGGCTTCGACCTGCCCGCATTTGCGGCTGATTTGAAGTCGCGCGGAATCCTCTCCAAAGACAACATCTCCGACCCCGCCAACGGCGTCTTCCAAAGCGACACCGGCGAGATTGTCCTCGACTTCAAGAGGCGTCTCGCAAAGGTAATCACTCCGAAGAGCGAGGCTGTCGTTTTCAAGCCCGAAACAAAGAACGAAAAGCTCGGCGCGCTGACGGTGGTTTCCTCCGACGTAGCGGCGTCGGTCGCCGCGGCATCGATGGACGGCGCAAAGCTTGCCGACTCCTCCCGCATTGTTCTTGTCTACGCAACCGACACCGTCGCGAGCGGCTTCAAGGTTTCGCAGTCGCGCGAGGCGTTGAAATTCAGGGGTACCCAGCCGATACTTTTGCGCGTCGGCAAGCTCTCCGCAAAACTGCGCCTCAATCCGCGCTCGGACGGCAAAAAGTTCGCCCTCCACGCGCTCAAACTCAACGGCGAGCGCATCGCGGAAATTCCGCTGAAATACGACGGCGGCAAAATGATTATCGACATCGACACGTCGAAACTTCCCGAACCCGCCGTGTTCTACGAACTCGTCGCGGAATAGTTTGACCTGCGCAAAACGCAAACCCCGCCCCGCCGCGAAGTCCCGCGGGCGGGGCGGATTTGCTTGCGGCGTTCGGGGGCGGACTTTCTGTCGTGGGGCGTCGGCTTTTGCCGCCTTTTGATTTCCACAAGCCGCGCGCAGGGTTAGATTATTTTTGCGAAAGATTGAAAAATTCCTCCGTGTTTTCCTCCGTCTTTGCCGCAATGTATTCGGGCGAAACGCCGAAGATTTCCGCCGCCGCCCGCGCAGTGTCGGCAAGCATTGCGGGTTCGCAGGTCTTGCCCCTGCGCGGCACGGGTGCAAGGTAGGGGCAGTCGGTCTCCAACATGAGTTTGCCAAGCCCCTGCGCGAGCATCGCCGCCCGCATTTCGCCCGCGTTTCTGTATGTGATTATCCCCGTGAACGACGCCCGTGCGCCGCGCTCGTTAAGCTCGGCGAGCTTTTCGGGCGAACCCGCAAAACAGTGGAAAACCGCGTTTGAGAAGTCGAGCCGCGCGCGCTCGATTTCGGCAATGCACTCGTCGATTGCGTCGCGGGCGTGGACGCACACGCGCAGTCCGAGGTCGGCGGCAATGCGCAGTTGGCGGGCGAAGATTTCGCGCTGGCGAAGTTTTTTGCGCTCCGATTCTTCGGGGTCGTCGGGCAGAAAATGGAAGTCGAGACCTATTTCCCCGACGGCTACGGGCAGTCTGCCGCCGCCGACGAAAAGCGAGGGCAGGGCGTCGAGCGCGGTGTCGGAGTCGTCGGAAATATCTTCGGGGTGGATTCCCGCCTGCCAGAATATTTCGGGGTGCTTTTCGGCGGCATCGCGGTATGAAATCCAGTCGGCGGGGTTTGTGGAGCATGTGATAACCCGCTCCACGCCCGCGCGTTTCGCGCGTTCGAGCGTTTCGGCGAGCGCGCCGTTTTTTATGAATCCGTCCAAGTGGGCGTGTGTGTCCGTGAGTTTCATTTTGCGCGTTTTTTACGATATTTCACCTGCCGGTTCAACAAGGAAATTCGGGCGCGGACAATATGCTTGCGGAAAATCGGGAAGTTTTTTTAGATGAAGGCGAATATGGAAGAAATAATAATAATCGGAAGTGGCTGCGCTGGAATGGGGGCGGCGATATACGCTGCGCGCGCGGGCGCAAAGCCCCTCGTGCTCGAAGGCTCGCGGCCGGGAGGACTCCTTACGACGACAAGCGAAGTCGAAAACTACCCCGCTTTCCCTGAGGGCGTGGGCGGCTTCGACCTCGTCTGGAAAATGCGCGAACAGGCGCAGAAATTCGGCGCAAGGACGGAAAACGCGACCGTCGTAAAAGTCGATTTTTCGGGCGATGTAAAAAAACTCTACGGCGTCGACGGCAAAGTTTTCGAGGCAAAGAAAGTGATAATCGCCACGGGCGCGTCGCCGCGCATGACGGGCGCAAAGGGCGAGGCCGAGCTTCTCGGCACGGGCGGCGTATCGGTTTGCGCCACCTGCGACGGCGCGTTCTACAAGGGCAAAGACGTTGCGGTAATCGGCGGCGGCGACACCGCCTGCGAGGAGGCGCTGTTCTTGTCGCGCTTTTGTTCGTCGGTGAAAATCGTCCACAGGCGCGACTCTTTCAGGGCGTCGCGCGTGATGTCGGAGCGCGTGGCGGCTAACCCCAAGATTTCCGTCGTCTGGAACTCGGTGCTCGAAGAGGTTTTGAAGAACGAAAACGGCAAGTGCCGCGGAATTTCCGTAAAAAACACGGCGGACGGCTCCGTTTCGGAAATCCCGTGCGCGGGCGTGTTCATCGCAATAGGATACGTCCCCGACACAAAAGCTTTTGTAAATGCCGTTGACACCGACAAAGACGGCTACATTATACCATACGGAAAAACGCTTGTGCAGACGAGCGTCGCCGACGTCTACGCGGCGGGCGACTGCACCGACCGCGTTTTCGGGCAGGCGATAACCGCAACCGCCATGGGCTGCATGGCGGCGATTCTCGCAAGCTCGTAGCGCGTTCCTCCCGACGGACGCGCGGGGAAAATCCGCGTCCGCAACAATACGCACACTACAATGGTAAAACTTACGGCAACAATTTCAGACGCGCTCGTCCAGCCGCTTGAAGACGCGTTCTGCGAACTAACGCGCTCGAGCTGGGGCATAGAAAAAATCAATGACCGCACCGCGCCCGAACTCTTCGGGTATTTCGATTCGGACGGCGACGCAAAACAGGCCTACGCGGAAGTCCGCGGCCGCTTCCCGACAGTCCCCGAAACGTTTTCGATAGAGAAAATCGACGACCGCGACTGGCAGAACGAATACAAAAAATTCTTAAAACCGTGGACGTACCGCGACCTCCACTGGGTTCCCGAATGGATGCGCGGCGGCTACTCCACCCCCGCCTCCGACAAGGTTCTATACTTCGACGCGGGGCTTGCATTCGGCACGGGCGACCACCCCACCACGCGCCTCTGCGCAATGGCTATGCTCGACTACGCCGGCGCGCACGATGTGTCCGACAAATTCATAGTGGACGCGGGCTGCGGGTCGGGCATTCTCGCCCTGACCGCCAAGCTCTACGGCTTCGGCAAAATCTACGGCTTCGACCGCGACGAAGAGGCGGTGCGCGTGAGCATCGAAAACGCCCGCGCCAACGGCATTCCGCTTGAAAACGTCTCGTTCGAGCACGCGGGGATTGAGCGCGCCCTTGCGGGCAAACGGGCGGACGTCGTATTGGCGAACATCATTTCCGACGTTTTGTGCATTTATGCCGATGTCCTTCTGGGCGCGGTAAAGCGCGGCGGACTGCTTGTGCTAAGCGGCATTCTCGCCGTCGAAAACGAAAGGGTGCGCGACTACTTTCTGTCGCGCGGCGGCGACATGATAGAGTCCGCCGAGCCGATGACGATGGGCGAATGGTCGCGCCTTGTGATAAAAATGAGGGATTAGTTCCGTGGCGGAGACTATCGCAGCACTAAAAAACTCGCGCGAGGACGACGGGCGCAGAAGCTTCCGCGTGGTTGGGCTTCTGAGGTCGGCGCAGGTGAAGATTGCAAAGAACGGCAGCGAATTTCTCATGCTCGAATTCGGCGACAACGGCGGCTCGTTCTCGTCGATGTGCTTCGACGGCTCGCCCGCGTTCGACGCCCTGCGCGACGCCCCCGTGGGCGCGGCGTTCGAAGTCTGCGGCACGACCGACTTCTATCAGGGGCGTTTCAGCCCGAAGATTGACTCCGTTCGCAGAATAGAGGGCGAGGAGCTTGACGCCATGGTCGAAGCCCTCGCGCCCGTCTCGCCCTACGACCCCGACGAGATGCGCACCGAGCTTGAATCTTTCATCGAGCGCATAAACGACGAGCCCCTGCGCAACACCGTCCAGTCCGCGATAGATTCCGTGGGAGAGGCGTTTTTCAAAAGCACCGCGGCGGTAAAAATGCACCACGCCTACGTTTTCGGGCTGCTTGAACACACGCTGAAAACCGCGCGAATGGCGTCCGCGCTGCTGCCGCTCTACCCCTTTGTGGACGCCGACTTGGCTCTCGCGGGCTGCATTCTCCACGACATCGGCAAAGTGCGCGAGTACTCTCAGGGGCTTGTCCCCGAACGCACGAAAATCGGCATTTTGCAGGGGCATGTCGTCTTGGGATACAGAATAGTGCGCGGCGCGGGGCTGAAAAACGGGCTTAAACGCAGCATTCTCGAACGCCTCGAACACATAATTTTGAGCCATCAGGGCGAGCCTGAATGGGGCGCTGCGGCGCGGGCGGCGACCCCCGAAGCCGTGTTCGTCTCGAACGTCGACAACTTCGACGCGAAAATGGGCGCGATTGAAGCCGCGCTCGCTTCGGCGGGAGACGCAGAATTCGTCGAAGTCGGCGCGTTGCGGGCAAAGGTTCTCTCCGAAAAACCGCAGTATTGATTTTTATGAAAATTTACATAGCAACATCGAACAAACACAAAGTCTCCGAGTTCGGCGAAATGTTCGCCGCCGCGGGGCTGAAATGCGTCGTGCGCTCCGCCGCCGACGTAATCGGCTTCGAAAGCCCCGTCGAGGACGGCGGCACTTTCGAGGAAAACGCGTTCATCAAGGCGGAGGCGTTGAAGCGCAAAACCCCGCCCGACGCGTACGTCATGGCGGACGACAGCGGAATTGTCGTTGACGCGCTCGGCGGCGCGCCGGGGATACGCTCGGCGCGGTACGCGGGCGTTTCGGGCGCGGGCGCGGACTCCGCCAACAACGAAAAACTTTTGCGCGAGCTTGCCGACGTTCCCGACGGAAAACGGAGCGCGCGCTTCGTCTGCGCAATCGCGCTTATTTGCCCCGACGGCGAACGCGCGGCGTTTTGCGGAAAAATCGAGGGCGTCATAAACAGGGGCGCGGCGGGCGTCAACGGCTTCGGCTACGACCCGCTTTTCTACCTGCCCGAATGCGGCAAAACCACGGCGGAACTTTCGCCCGAAGAGAAAAACGCAATAAGCCACAGGGGCGCGGCGTTCGCGAAACTCGCGGAATTTTTGAAAACCAAAACAAAGTAAAAATATGAAAAAATATCTATCGGCATTGTTGGGGCTCGCGGCGTTGTGCGCGGGCTGCTCGCAGAGCGTGGAAGTCTCCGACTTCGGCAAAACAAAGGACGGCCAGACCGTAAAGGAGTACGTCCTTAAAAATTCGCGCGGCACAACCGCAAAGATTCTCGACTACGGCGCGATTATCCGCGAACTGCGCGTCGCCGACCGCAACGGTAAATTCGGCGATATCGTTCTGGGCTTCGACAACGTTTCGGACTACGAAACCAAAAGCCCGTATTTCGGCGCGGTCGTGGGACGCTACGGCAACAGAATCGCCGACGGCAAATTCAGCCTCGACGGCAAAGAGTACAATGTCTCGAAAAACGAGAAGGGCATTACCTGCCTGCACGGCGGCGCGGTCGGCTTCGACAAGAAAATCTGGAAGGCGGAAACGCGCACAACTCCCGACGCGTCCGTTTTGAAGCTCACCCTCGTTTCGCCCGACGGCGACCAGGGCTTCCCCGGAAACCTCAAAGCGGTAGTGGTCTACACGCTCGACAACAACGACGCGCTCACCGTGGAATACTTCGCCACGACCGACAAGCCCACCGTTTGCAACCTCACAAACCACTCCTACTTCAATCTCGCGGGCGCGGGAGAGGGCACAATCCTCAATCAGGAGCTTGCGCTCGACGCCGACAAATACACGGTCGTGGACCAGAAACTCATTCCCACGGGCGAACTCCGCAAGGTTGACGGCACGCCGTTCGACTTCCGCAAACCCGAAAAAGTCGGCGCGCGCATAAATTCCTCAGACGAGCAAATCAAGACGGGCAGGGGCTACGACCACAACTTCGTGTTCCGCAAGGGGCAGACCGCCGAACCCGTCGCCGCCGCCTCGCTTTACGACCCCGCCAGCGGCCGCCTCATGGTTATCGAAACCACTGAGCCCGCCGTGCAGTTTTACAGCGGCAACGGCCTGGACGGCGTAGCGGGCAAGGAGGGCAAGAAGTACGTTAAAAACGGCGCGCTCGCTCTCGAAACGCAGCACTACCCCGACTCGCCCAACCAGAAGGACTTCCCGTCAACGACGCTCCGCCCGAACGAGCAGTACAAGAGCAAGACGGTCTTCAAATTCTCCACAAAATAGAATCGGAAACCCGAAAACAAAAACAGCCCCCGAAAAATCGGGAGCTGTTTTTTTGCGCCTGCGCGTCCGCCGACATTTCGCTTCGGGCTGCATTGCCGTTTCAACGCGGACTTATTGGGGGCGCAATTACTGCCGCGGAAACGCAAATCGCGCAAAGTTCCGCAGGCAGTCGCCTTGTGTCTTGGTGGCGCAAATTTCCGAGCTATGGGCGGCGGGGGTCGCTCCAAAATATTTCCATGCCGCAGCGGTTGCAGTCGAAGCGCAGGCGTAGCTCGGCGGAATCGTTGACGAGAAAAAGCGGTTCTTCGAGCTTTTTGCCCGACGTTTTTTTGCACATTCCAAGCTCCCGCAAAATGCAGTGTTTTGTGGTCATCACGCGCTTGCCGCGCATGTCGGGGCGTTCGATTTCGCAGGCGAATTCGGAGACGCTTGCGCCGAACCTTTCGTGGAATTTTGCGGCGTAGCCGTTTGCGATGTTTTCGTCGGAGTCGAGCGGTTTTGAAAACGCCTTGTAGAACTGCGGCGGGCGCGGCTTGCGGTTGCGGAGCTTGGCGTTGTAGGCGTCGAGTATATTTGCTTCGAGCGCGGACACAAGCCCGCGCCTGATTGCGTTGATTTCCGCCGCCCGCAAAAACGGCGCGCAAGAAATTCGCACGTCGTCGGTGGAAAACGGGGTGTTGCCGAGCTTTGAAAGGTTCTGGGCAAGGGAGGCGCGGGCGGCGTCGGGGTTCTTCGCGCGCTCGAATTCCGGCAGAATCATTTCGGCGCGGGCGTTGCGGTCGTCGAGGGTTTTTATCGAAAACGCTATTTGCCCGCCGCGCTCCTCCGCCGAAATTTCGACGGGCATTTTTCTGACCGCCTCGCGCGAAAGCCCGCTTTCGAATGCGGTGTTTTTGTTTCTGTAAATTTTGGCTCCCGCGGGAATTTCCGCGCGCCCGTTCGGCGTTCCGACAAACACCCTGTCGCCGTCGATTTTCGAGACGCTCGCCCCCGACGCTCCGCCGTCCCATTCGAACGCGAGCCCGTCGCCGTTTGCGAGTGTTTTGTCCGCGCCGCGCAGTGTGAATCCGCCGCGGAAAACTCTTTCCGCCGCGCCGAGAAGTTCGCCCCGCGCCTTCGGCGTCGCGAAAGACGCGCAGCCTCCCTGCGTTCCGTGCAGGTGGTACTCGCAGAACCCGCGGTTGAACGACTTTTCCGCCGACGGCTCGAAAACCGTTTCGACGTACCCGTAGGACGGCTTTTCGACGCGCCGCTTTTCAAGCTCGGCGTCGAGCAGTTTGCGGTAGAGGGCGGTTATGTTTTTGACGTATCCCGCGTCTTTGAGTCTGCCCTCTATTTTGAAAATGTCCACGCCCGCGTCGAGCAGTTCGCCGAGCGAGCGCGAGCGGTTCATGTCGCGCAGGGAAAGGTAGTGCGCGGCGGGGGCGATTTCGTTTCCGCGGGCGTCGAGCAGCCTGTATTTCATGCGGCACGGCTGGGCGCATTCGCCCCTGTTGCCGCTGCGCCCGCCTATCGCAAAGCTCAGCTTGCAGCGTCCGCTGTACGAAACGCAGAGCGCGCCGTGCACAAAGCACTCCAAGCGCGTCGATGGTTTGAGGGCGGCTGAAATTTCGGAAATCTCGCGCAGCGAAAGTTCCCGCGCGACTACGATTGTGTCGAAGCCGCACGCCTCCAAAAATTTCGCCTTTTTCGGGGTCGTCGTGTGGCACTGCGTGCTTGAATGGATTGCAATCGGCGGAAGCCCGTATTCCAGCAGTCCCAAATCCTGAACGATGAGCGCGTCCACGTTCGCCTCGTAGAGCTTTTGCGCAAGCCTTGCCGCGCGGGGAACTTCGGCGTCGGAAAGAATCGTGTTCAGGGCGACGTACACCTTGCAGCCGTAGATGTGGGCGAAGTCGCAGAGCTTTGCGATGTCGTCAACCGTATTGCCCGCCGCGCTTCTTGCCCCGAATTCGTCCGCGCCGATGTACACGGCGTCCGCGCCGCACAGAATCGCCGCGCGGGCGGTCTCGGCGTTTTTTGCGGGCGCGAGAAGTTCTGGCTTTTTCATGCTATTTTTCGGAATTGCCCTTAGGCTTCCACATGCAAAGCGCAACGAAAATCAGCGTAAGAAGCGCGAGCGACATGTAGCCTGACGTCAACCCCGAACCGCCGAAATACACCATGTTCGGGCTTTTGCCTATTTCGAAAATCTTGCGGTATGTCTGGATTGAAAACACTATTCCCGCGTGCATGGCAATCGGCGCCCAGAGCATTTTAGTCCTGATATAGAGCATGCAGAGCACCGCGCCGAACATGAAAAGCGTTGCGAAGTGCACGAACTGGAAGCTTGTGCCGATTCCGACAGTGTCGTACCACGCCACGAAAAAGCCGATGTCCCACGACGAATTGTGGACGCCTCCGGGGAGCGAGTCCCAAATTGAATTCGGTACTTTGAAGTGCTTGTACGCAAAAAACAGCGAGCTTAGCACGACCGCCGAAAGCGCGTCGAACGCCGTGTAAATCGAGCGCATTATAAGACAGCGCATTACAAGCTCTTCGAGAAAGCCGAGAATCAGCCCGCCGAGAATCGCCGAAATTAGAATGTTCGCAAGCTCGCTTCCGACGGCTCCAACAAACTTCACGTTGCAGAATGCGTATTGGAATGAGAAAATCACGACCGCAAGCCCCACGCCAAGCGCGAAGAATCTGAAAAAGTAGCCCGCCGCGCCGAGCGTGAACGGCATTCCGATGTTTTTGAAGGAAAACAGCCCGCAGCGTTTAATCATGTACGGCAATCCGATTACAATCGGCGCCCACCTGAGCCTGTCGTAGAAAACGTCAACGCCCTTGCCGAGAAGCCAGCGCGTGGTTTCGGTCGATTCAATCGAATCGACCCATTGCACGACCCAGTACGCGGGGGCGGTCAGCACCGCGGCAAAAAGCGTCGCGCCGAGGTAGATAAAAAGGAATAGTCCGAGCCCTTCGAAAGAGTGGCGGTTTGTTCCCAGCCCGAAGAGCATCAATTCTTTTTCGCGTTTAAACATGGGGCGCAATTTAGACCAAAAAAATTTTTTTTAAAGCCAAAAAACGCCTCCCGCGCGCCCCGACTTTGCTCCAAGTCGGCGCGGAACGCAAATTACGCAAAAAAAAGCTGGAAATTTGAGAGTTTAGCGTATTGAATTTTCATTTGCAAATAGTAGCGGCGGTTTGTGTTCGGACACTCCGACGCTACTACAACGGTTTTCATACTTTAATTACACGGCACATGATATTTAACAGACAAATACTTAAAGGCGCGGCAGTCGCGGTGCTCGCATTGCTTGCGTCGGTACGCGCGGCTTCGGCGCAACAGGTCGCCCAAATGGGTACGACCGACTTGAAAAACGAGGCGAGTGCGCTCGTCGACGAAAAGAAATACATAGAGGCGCGCCCCTATATTCTCGAACTCGTCAAGCGCATCAAGGATTCCGACGACCAGAATCTGAAAAAAGAGCTTGAGCAGATGTATTACTTCGAGGCGTTCGGCTATTTGCAGGAATACAACGGCACGCCCTCGAAAAACCTCATGAACAAGGCAATCGCGGGCTTCGACAAGGTCATAAAGGAATTCCCCACGGGGCAGTATGCCGATTCGGCAATCAAAACAAAGGCGTCTTGCTACGAAATGCTCGGGCAGTTCGACAAGGCGGTCTCCACGCGCGAAATTCTGCTCTCCAAGCCCTATGTCGATAAACTCAACCGCAACGAGCAGTTTGCAATCGTAAAGAAAATCGCCACAAGCCTCTATAACCAACGCCAGTGGAAAGCCGGCAAAAAATGGTTCGAGAGAATGCTCAACACGGCGGTTCTGCCAGAAGACAAGGTTTTCGCCGCGTCGGGTCTGATTCAGGCGGCGTGCGCCCAAAAAGACTACGAAACCGTTAAAAAATACTTCCCGTATCTTGTTATAGACGCTCCCGCGCGAAGCGACATCGCCCTCAACTACGCGCTACTGCTCGCGGGCGACGACCTCGTGAAAAAGGAGAAATTCAGCGAAGCCTCCGTATTCTACAATATGGTGCTTAGCCGCGATACCATTGTAAACAACCTCAAACGCTTCCTCGAAAAGGCGCAGAAACGGCTCGAACGCGCCCAGCGCGTGTCGGCGGACAGCCCCGCCGTTCAGGAACTTACCGCTCAGGTTGCGACCCTCGAAGCGTACATCGCGGCAATGGCGCCCGTCGAAGACTATACTGCCGACCTCATGGCGCGCAACGCCCGCAACTATATGCTTACCGAGCGCGACTTCGAAAGCTTCTGGTCGTACTGGCAGATGCTCAAAACATACCCCAACCACCAGAGCATTGAAGACTTCTACATGGCGGCGATTGTCGGCGCGTTCAAAATCGGCAAGAGCGACGTCATGTTCAAACTGTGCGAGGAATATGTAAAGAATTATCCCGACGGCACATACGTCAAGGCGGTCGAACTGCAAATCGCCCAGTACTATTTGAAGAAGAAGGATTACCCCGCATTCTTCCAGCTCGCAAAGAAATTCATCGCCGAAAATCCCGACGAACCGCCGTACTCGCAAGACTTCATCTTCCTCATGGGCAAGACTTGGCTCGACATGCAGAAGTACGACGAACTCACAAAGACTTTCGAAAAATACGCAAAAGACAACCCCGACACCGCAATTTCGGAGGGCTGCCTCTATTGGTCGGGTATAGCGTACCTCGCAAAGGGCGACTTCAAGAACGCCATGCGCGTGCTAGTGAGAATGATTGACGACTTCCCGAACGGCATGTACGCCGAAGACGGCATGTACCGCCGCGGCGTTGCGGCCTTCGGCGCGGGCGACTTCAACGTTGCGCGCGATACCCTCGAAGACTTCATCGCCCGCTACGCAAACAGCCAGCTTCGCGGCGAAGTGGAATTCTTCCTCGGCGACATCTACGCAAACAACGCGGAAGTGGAGCTTGCGATGAAGCACTACATGAACGTGGAAAAATACACCAAGAACCAAAGCTTTATCGACAACGCCTACACACAGGCGGCAAAACTGCTCCACAACCTCGAAAAATACGACGACGAAATCGCGCTGATGGACTCCTATCTTGCGAAATTCCCCAAGGGAATCTGCTCGGAGGCGTCGTTCAACAAGGCTAAGGCGCTGGAAATCATCGGTCTTGCTTCCGACGCGCTCGCGCTCTACGGCGCGGCAATAGAAAAGTACGGCGCGGCAAAGACAGACGACGGCGTGGACAAAATGATTCTCGACTACGACAGAATGTACAAGGAGAACGAGGTAAAGCTCGCCGCAACCGTCGAGTTCCTCAAAAAACTCATGGCCGACAAGGCTCTCCTCCAAGACATGGTTGCCGTTCCCGCAAAACGCTACCGCTATTTTCAGGACAACCCCAAAATCGACAAACGCCTTTACGAAAAATTCAAGCGCGACAAGGCTTTCGACGAAAAACTCTACACCGACAAAACCGTCCTCCAAAAACTTCTCGACCGCTACACCGCGCAAATCGCGAAGTACCCGAAGGGCGGCACCGAAAAAGTGTTCGGCGAAATGCTCAAACGCGCAAAGGCGGCAAAGAACGACACTTTGGCGTACCGCCTAATGATGGGTTTGGATTCAATCGGCAAACCCGTCAAGGACGACAAAATGTTCAACGACGACGACATCAAGAAGGCGTCGGTGCGCACGCTCGTATGGATTTCCAAGGTTAACGAAAAATACGGCGCAGAACCCGCCCGCAAGGCTCTGAAAGAGGCGGTAGACCGCGACGAGTTCGAATACCTCATCGACGCGCTATTCGCCTCCGCCCAGCTCGAACAACGCTTCGCGGCAAAGGGGCAGGGCAAATGGGAGGACGCCGTCAAATTCTACGAGGAAGTCGAAGACCAGTTTCCGTCCGACCCGCGCGCGGCGGAGGCCGTTTTGCGCAAGGCGGAAGTTCTCACAAAGCTCGGCAAGCGCGCCGCGGCGATAAAGTGCTACGAGCAGATTCTCAAATCTCCGTCGTGGCGCGGCGAAGCCTACGCCGAAGCCCTTTACAGGCTCGGAACAATCGCCCAGCACGACAAGAAGCTCGATGCCGCGCTGATGTACTTCGACCGCTGCTATCTGGGCTACGCAAACTGCTATAAATGGACGGGCAAGGCTCTCCTTTCCGCCGCGCAGCTGCTCGCCAACCGCAACGAAATAGCAAAGGCGAAAGAACTGTGCGACGAATTCCTCGACAACAAGCTCAACGAGCAGTCGCCCGACTACGCCGAAATTAAACAATTCCGCAAAACATTATAGGATTGACGAAAATGAAGATTTCCAAAACAACGGTATTTTCCGCGGCACTTGCAATCTTAGCGTGCGCCGCGACGGCACAGCAAGCCGCAACGCCCGCCGCGCAGAAAACAGAGGCAGCCGAAGCCGCAACCCAAAACGAGGACCGTTCCTACCTTGCCGACTACGAGGGCAAGGCGGCGTCTGTCACGCTCTTCGACGAAAAGACAAAAAGCGAAAGCGTGGCGGCGTTCAAGAGCGCGACCGATTCCGACATCGTGTTTGTCGGAGGCGGCGGCGACATCGCGGTTTCCAAAAAGAAGCCGTCGTCGCTGAAAGTTGTGGTAAAGCCCGACAACAACTGGCTGAGAATCCGCTCCGCAATCGGGCGCGAAAATTGGGACGAAGCAATCGTCTACATGCGCCCCTTCGTCTACCCCCTCATTCCCCTGATGTCCATAAACCACGAAACGTTCAAGGGCAATTCATACCTCGAAATGTACCTGAACGCGCTCGTGAACGCAAACCGCATGAAAGAGGCGGTCTCGATTGTGGACGCGCTGAAACTCGGCGAAGTCGCGCCGTCGCTTGTGTCGTCGGCATTGAACGTCGCGGAGGCGCTGGCGAAATCGGGCGACAAAAAGGGCGCGCTTGCAATCCTCGAACACATCCCGTTTTCGGGAGACTACACCGCGGTGATTCCCGACATGCTCTCCGTACTTTCCGAGCTTCGCAACCGCGGGGCGGTTCAGGAATGCGGCGTGCTGTATACAAAACTCACCGCCGCGGACAGCCCCCAGAAAAACGAGGCAACCCTCTGGATGGTCTATTGCGATTTGAGTATGGGCAAAAAAATGTCGGCGGAAATCTACCTCAACCAGATTTCGATTGACGCAAAATCGCCCGAATTCTCGCTTCTTAAAATGGCGCAGGGCATGCTCGCCGCCAAGGCGGACAAGCCCGACTACAACGCGGTTCTCGACGCATACGCCGAGGGCATCGTGTTCGGCTCTCTCACAAGCTCTTGGATGCCCGAACTGCTCTACAACACGGGCATGGCGTACAAGAAAATCGGCAAACAGTTCGCCGCAAACGAAATTTTCGCCCAAATGAAGGCGTTGTTCCCCGACAACGCGCTGACGGCAAAAGGCCAAAAGGAAATCGTAAAAATCGAGCGCAAGCCCAAGAAGGCTGCGGCTTCAGAAGACGACGAGGACGAAGACGACGAATAATTTACAACAAACACCCTCCATATGAAACTCCATCATTTTAGACCCAAAAAGGAAAAACGCGGGCTTTTGTACCAAGTTTTCATTCTGGTCGCGGTATTGCAAATATCGCTGCTTATCGGATTGAGCGGCTACATCGTTTCGCAGTCGATTATCGAGGACGAGCAGCGTCTCGACGCTCCGCCGCCCGTCGAAAAAGTCCAAGTTGCGCAGAAAGAGCACAGGGTGCGCGTCGAAAGACAGCAGAAAAAGTCGCGCAAAATGAACAAGCGCATTCAGGTTGCCAACCCGCAGAACGTCAATGCGCCGGAAGTCAAGGTGACAATCCCCGCGTCGATTTCCACGGGTGCGGGCATCTCGACAATTTCCGACAAGGCAATGACCGGCGGCTTGAAGCTCGCAGTCCCGACCGTCGAAATCGGCGGCATCAAGAGCAAGACGGAAAAAGTCCTCATCTGCGTCGACGCTGGCCCCTACCTCATGACCGACGAACGCGGTGGTTTGGACACCTACAAAGTCATTCGCGAAGACATCAAGAGGCTCGTCAACACACTGCCGTCCACAATGCTCTTCAACCTCATGGCGTTCGACATCAGCAACGGCGCGCAAATCAAGTTCTTCCAGGGAAACCTCGTTGCGGCAACCGCGTTCAACAAACGCATCGCGTGCGACTGGGTTGACCCGATTAACGTCGCCCTCAACAAAACGGGCGTGAGTGCGGTTCGCGGGCCTTACTACAAACTCAAATACGAGTTCCTCAAACAGCCGCCCGCGTCGCAGTACTACAACCCCTACGTTTCCAACATCTACCGCGTATATCAGGCGGCGTTGGAGCAGGGCGCGGATACAATCTACATTCTGACCACGGGCTGGGTTGACCCCGACAAAATCAAACTGCCGTGGACGGACGCCGAAACCGAACGTTTCCGCCGCGCAATGGAAAAATACGAAGACCAAGTTGCAAAGGCGCGCAAACAGCAGGGCTGGACGGACGAAAAACAGCAGGAGTTTGAAACCGCCGATGCTCTCGCGCGTCAGAAGGGCATCAAAAAAGCCCGCGAATGGATTAAACAGGAAAACGCAAAGCGTGCCCAGAAAGGCGTTCCTCTCTACACGGGTACTCCGTCGAAGGCGATGTACGAAAACAAGTTCTACGTTCGCCCCCAACCGTCTCCGCCGGCAGTGAAAGTTCCACGTCCCGAAGCGAAGTTCAAGCCCTACGGGCGCGTCGGAATCATGAGATACTACAACAAGCTCTTCAAGGAAGTCTACTTCGACAAAAAGATGAAGCCGCCGGTTGTGAACATGATTGTGTTCCGCGGCGCAAAGGAAGAATGGACTCCCGCCGAAAACAAAGTTGTGCGCCAGTTCACAAACGCCAATAACGGCGGACGAAGCCGAATCCTGAAAGGCTTGAAGTCGGTCAAAGAATACGAATAAAACATTTTACGCAAAGCCCGATACGTTCTCGTATCGGGCTTTTTTGCGCCCGCGCGGCGGGGATTAAGAATGAATTTTTGCGTATATTATAAACGCAAGAAGAAAAGCATTATTGATTTCTACGTTTCCTGTGTTTGTAAAAAGCGCAAGAGTTCTGCGCTACAATAAAAGCTGCGGAATAAAACACGCTCCCCGCAGGCGAATCCGAAAACTTTATGCTAATAAAAATTTCGGCTTCACCAGTGAGGCTATTGGGTTTGCCAGCTTTTGCGAAGCAAACCCCAATTCTTAATTCTTCATTCACCCACCCAGCGCGGGCGCAAAAAGCGGCGGGCTTGTTCGCCCCGCCGCTTAGGTCTGGAAATGTTTTTTTTCGCGCTACTTTTTCGCCTTTGCGACCTCTTCAGTCTTTGCAATCATCTCTTCGGGCGACTGTATTTGGAATCCCACGATTTTCTCGATATAGCCCGATTGCGGGTTTATCAAAATTATCGTCGGGAAGCCCGTAAGCTCATAGGTGTCGGCAAGTTTTGCGTATTGCGCGGCGTTGGCGGCGTCGCGCGGATTGCCGTTCCTTTCGAAGTCGGCAACGACAACTTTGAGCTTGTCCTTTGCGTGCTTCAAAAACTTGTCGGTGTTCAGCACGTATTTGTGGAGCATTTTGCAGGGCGGGCACCACTGCGACCCCGTAAATTCGAGCATGAGAACCTTGCCGTCTTTTTTCGCTTCGGCAAGAGCCTTTTCGAAGTCTTTTTCGGCGATGTCCTCCAATGTTTTTGCGTCCGATTTCGCCGTGGCCGCGGGCGTTGACGCCGCCGCGGGGTTTTCTGCCGCTGGGCACGCCGCCGCGCCCAGCATTGTGGAAATTGCCGCCAAAAGGAAATATGTCTTTTTTGATATTTTTTTCATGTTTTAACTTGTTCGCTTTTGAATCGGCAAAAATTGCGGACGCTTAACGCGCCTTGTCGAAGAAAGACAAATCCCACGAGGCATGCCACCTTATGACAGGCAGTCCGTTTTCCCATTCGACGGGGAGGAAAATGTAGCGGCCGTCGATTGCGTCGTTCGGCAGCCACCTGTCGCCGACGTAGATGAACGCGTCCTTTTTGCCCTCCACGGGGATAACGTATGTGCTTTGCGAGCGGAAAGTTGTGTCCGCCTTTGCTTCGGGGTAGGTTCTGTCGGCGGGCTGGCCCGCGCCGCGGCAGGGATTGCCGACCTGCTTCCATTCGCCGAGCATGGAGTCCGCCACGCTGAGGCGTCCGGGGTTGGGCGCCCAGCCTGTGCAGTAAGAGGTGAACATGAAATACTTGCCGTCTTTCTTGAATACGGCGGGGGCTTCATTAAGCCCGCCGACGAGCGCGCGCGTGAATTTGCCCGTGAAGTCGAGGTAGTCGTCGGTAAGCTCGTGGATATGGAGGGTTGCGTTTTCTTCGGACGCGGTGATGAGGTATGCCTTGGCGTCGTCGTCGACAAAAACCGTCATGTCGCGCGACATCTGCCCGTTGGGAAAGTCGCGCAGGAAAATATGCCCGTCCATGATTTGGCTTGAAAGCGAAAGGGCTTTGTCGGGGTCGTCCCAGTTCGGGTGCTTTGAATCGAGCAGCGTGCGGACGGCTTTGAGCTTGCCCTCCCAGCCGACGGGGTACTTTCCCGCATTCGGGCGCAACGCCCGCAGGAATTTATAAGGGCCTTCGACTTTGTCGGAAACCGCGATTGCGATTTTCGCCGCGCGGTAGTTCGGTCTTTCCTTCAAGATGTCTTCAAGCTTCGGCGATTTCGCAGTCGCGCCCTTGCGCTCTTCGAGGTGCGCGAACATGACGTACTTGCCCGTCTTTTTGTTGAACACAACTTTCGGGCGTTCAAGCACAGTCCCCACGATAATCGGCGATTCGGGGTCTTTCGACATTTCCAGCGCAAGGCCTTCGTCGCGCCAGTTGTAGAGGTCGGCGGACGAGTAGCAGTGGACTCCCGCCAGAGCCTTGTTGCCGAGCGTGCCGCCGAGCTTGTGCTCGCCGAACATGTAGTATCTGCCGCCGTCGAAAATGAAGCCCGCGCCGTGCGCGTTTACCGCCCTGCCGTTTTCGTCGAGCAGAACTTTCCCCGATTCGAAGCCCGAATTTTTCACATAGTCGGCGGAGTTTACCCCGCCGAATTTTTCAGTCGCGCAGCCGCACAAAAAGAGCGCGGCCGCAATCCCCGCAGTCGATATATTTTTAAGCATTATTTGTTCCGGATTTTTTTGAATTTATACGAAATTATCCTGAGTCCGCGCGGCGCGTATTTGAGTGGCGCGTAGAAAACGTACGCGAGGAAGAGAATCGCAAAACTGTACTCGCGCAGAATTACGATGAGCATCACGGCGATTACGAACGCCACGAACGAGCGGAAGCGCATGCTCGCCGTCCAGTTGACGTGCTTGAACGACGGATACGGAATGTTGCTTACCATGAACCACGCAATCAAAAGCATGAGCGGAATGAGCAGAATCGGGATAATGCCCTCCAAGTTGAGGCTGAGCATTGTAAGGGCGATTGACGCCACCGTGCCCGCCGCCGCCGGCGCGGGAAGCCCCGAAAAATAGTCGCCGTGCTCGTATTTTTCGTGCCCCAAAATGTAGGGATTTGTGAGCACGTTGAAGCGCGCAAGCCTAATCGAGGCGCAGAGCAGGTAGATAAATCCTATCAGCCAGCCCGTATTTTTGAGAAAATTGGAGTAGGAATCCTTCATGCCCTCTATGGGCTGGAGCACGAGGAAGAACATCAGCAGGCAGGGCGCGACGCCGAACGAAATGCTGTCGGCGAGCGAGTCGAACTCCTTGCCGAAGAGCGATGTTTTGCCGCTCATTCGCGCAACGCGGCCGTCGAGGGCGTCGCAGAAGCACGCCGCGAGAATGCAGAGAATGGCGAGCAGGTAGTAGCCCGTGCTGTTTGCGATTTCCGAGCTGCTCGGCGTGATGAGCGCGGCTATTTGCGTCAGCGACTCGCGGGCGGAGTCCGAATTGAACTTGCCCTGTATGCACAGGACAATCGACAGAAAGCCGAAGAACAGGTTGCCTGCGGTGAACGCGTTGGGAAGAATGTAGATTTTGCTTTCCTGATGTACGTTTTTTTGTTCGTTTTTCATTTTTTCAGGGATTCGAGATAACGCCAGAAATTGTCCTCCTGCTCGAACATGGTCTCCTCCTTGAAGGGGAGCTTGAATCGGAACACGAAGTCGGCGAGAGTATGTTGGTGGAGAATATAGTGGGCGTGGAGCGTCTGCGTTTCCTCGATTACCTCGAAGTAAATGCGGTAGTCTCCGGTTCTGAGCCTGTAAAAGACTTTCGAGCCGCGGCGGATTTTCCCGATTTCGGGCAGCCCGCTTTCGAGCTGTTCGGCGGTCAACGCCCCGAAAGATTCGATAATCTCCAACTGGGTGAGCTTGTCGAGCTTGTTAAGCTCCGACATGCTTTGGTTGCTGAACGTCACTTGGTACATAATTTTAATTGCTATATCGTACGCTAAACGCCGCCCCGCGATTTTCAAACAAATTTTGAAGCGCGGTTTTTGCGGTCGGCGCAAAAAAATCCCCCGTTTTTTGAAACATTTGCCGGCGTTGGGCGTTTGCATCTGGCGAAAGGATACGAAATGCGAAAACTTTTAAGCTCAACCCTGACCCTCCTGCTTCTCGCGGCCGCCGCGTATGCCGACGACGCGCAAAACGCGGCAAAGGGCGGCGACGACGAAATCAGAAGCGCGTTCTCAAAGCTCGACGTCGAGACCAGAATCAGGCTGATGAAAAAATTCGACAAAGACGGCGACGGACGTCTCAGCCCCGAAGAGCGCAAAGAGGCGATGGAGGCGATGAAAGGCAAAGCCGCCGACTTGGAGTCGCTTAGGCAAAAGCACGTCGAGGACGTCATGAACCGCTTCGACAAAGACGGCGACGGAAAGCTCGACAAGTCCGAGCTTGCGGGCTTCCTCGAAGAACAGCGCAAGATGTTCGACGAACAGCGGAGCAGAATGGGCCCGCCGCGCAAATTCCAGCCCCCGAAGGAAATCCTCGCCAAGTACGACAAAAACGGCGACGGGAAAATCGACGCCGAGGAGCGCCGCGCCATGTTCAAGGACGCCCGCGAACGCCGCGAAAAGCTCGTCAAAAAATACGACAAAAACGGCGACGGCATTTTGGACGACTCCGAACGCGAGGCGTTAATCAAAGACCCCGAAGTGCAGAACATGATGAAGCGCATGCTTTCGCGCCCGCTTCCGCCGCCTCCGAGGGATTAGCATTTTTCATAAGGTTGTATTGTCGGCGCGGCTTTGCGCCTGCGCCGAACGGATTGTTCCCAATGCCCCGCAAAACCCGCGGGGCATTTTCTTTGCAAAGGGCGTTGCGGAAACGAGGAGCGGGGCGGTCGAGTCGCTTGGACAGTCGGACGGACGGGGCGGGCGGTCGGGTTTGCAGACGGACGAGCAGTTGCTTGGCGTTAGCGGTCGGCTTCGGAATCGGCGTTTTCGGGCTTTTTCTGTTTCCCGATTTTCGCATTTCGCCGCGTGCGCGAAAATTCCGCGCGGGTATTTTCGAAAACGGAAAGACGCCCCGATTTATCGGGGCGTCCTCCATATATGACTACTATCACTTTACTATCGGCGGAAAGTCCGCCGCGGGAAAATTTATTCCTCTCAGTGTTGTCGTATTTTGTTATCGAAATTTTCGAAGCCGCGTTAAGCGCGTTTCGGCAAATTCTATCTGCGGTTGTTGAGCAGTATCTGTAAAATGTACCAGAACAGCATCGCGATTGACGCAAAAAGCCCCAGCGCCGCCGCTACGTACTGGTCGTTGCGGTATTGGTGGATAATCGCGCTCGTCTGGTAGAGAAGGGCGATTGCCGCAAAAACCGCCATCGCGACCGAGAACCACAACCCAAGCTGGAAGCCGAAAATCAGCGCGCACACGATTATTCCCAGCGCCACGAAAAAGCCCATCGTCAAAAACGAGCCGAGGAACGAGAAGTTTTTGCCCGAAATGAACGCGTACGCCGTTATGCCGCCCGAAAGCGAAAGCGTGAGAATCGCCGCCTGCCCGGTTGTGTCGGGCGCGATTGCCTCCGCCAAAATCAGCAGCGGCAGGAATACGACGGATTCCGCCAGAACGTACAGGTACAGCCCCGCGTACTGCTTGCCGACCGACGCCGGCTGAACCGCCCAGCTGCTCGCAAGCCACGAAATCCCCATGAATACAAGCAGCACCACAAGCCAGTTGCGCCCCGAAACCATCGTCTGCGCAAGCTCTACCGCGGGCTGCCAGTGCAGCAGGAACGCCTCGCACGCGGCGAACGCCACGAGCGCGAACGCCAAGTTGACGTATGTCTTTTTCATGAACACCGAGCGCGCGTAGGACGCCTCTGCGTTCCGTTCGAACGGGGTTTCGAATGTGTCTCTGTTTTCCATGTTTTGTATGTCGAAAAATTCTTGTGGATTTAAATCGAATGTATAATAACGTAATTTTAATGGAAAATGAAAGTCTAAAATCGGCTGAATTGCGCGCCGACGGCAGAACCGCCGAGCAGACGCGCGAAATCAAATTCGAAACGGGCATTGCCGCCAACGCGACGGGTTCGGTTCTCGTGTCGTTTGGGAACACGCGGGTAATCTGCGCGGCGACTGTCGAAAAGCGCGTGCCGTCGTGGCTGAATTCGGCGGTTCCGCCCAAGGGCTGGATTAGCGCGGAATACGCAATGCTTCCGTACTCCACGCTTTCGCGCAAGCCGCGGGCGTCGTCGGCGAACAAGGTGGACGGCAGGTCGGTCGAAATCCAGAGGCTCATCGGGCGCTCGATTCGCGCGGTTGCCGACCTCGAAAAAATCCCGAACACGACGATTTGGCTCGACTGCGACGTGCTCCAGGCCGACGGCGGAACGCGCACGGCGTCGATTAGCGGCGCGTATGTGGCGGCGAAAATCGCGGTCAAAAATCTAATCGCCGCGGGCGAGCTTGAAGCCGACCCCTTTACCGATTCCGTCGCCGCCGTGAGCGTGGGCGTCTGCGGCGGCAAGCCCGTGCTCGACCTGCCCTACGAAGAGGACAGTGTCGCCGAGGTCGATTCGAACATCGTGATGACGGGTTCGGGCAAATTCGTCGAAATTCAGGCGAGCGGCGAAGAGGCTACTTTCGACGCCGACGAGCTTGCCCGCCTTATCTCCCTCGCGAAAATCGGCATAGAGAAAATCTCCAAACTTCAAAACGATGCAATAGAAAATGGATAGAAAATCGAAAGCATTGGATAAATTCCGCAAACCGTATTCGTGCGCCCAGACCGTGTACGCCGCGTACGCCTCCGACTCTCCCGACGACCTCGCCGAAATGGCGGCAAACAGCGGCGGGCGCGCTCCCGACAACATGTGCGGGGCATTGTACGCCGCGCTGAAAATCCTGCCCGAAGGGCGGCGCGAAGCCGCAAAGGCGAAATTTGCCAAGCTCGCAGGCTCTACAAAATGCCGCGAAATCAAAACGCAGTTCGGCACTCCCTGCCCAAAGTGCGTTGAAATCGCCGCCGATATTCTCGAAAACCAGTAGAGGACGCCTGTTTGCGCCCAAAATGGGAACGCGCGAAACTTCCGCCGTTCCCGTTTTTTGTTCCCGCGACTTTTTTTAGCGGGTTGCTTGTTTTGCGCGGCTGGTTTCTAATTTACAGCGCGTTTTCGCGAACCCATTGCGCGAAATCCGCAACAGATTCAAACACCTTGCTTGTGGGCGACTTTCGCAGGGCGTTAACGTCGGCGTGTTTCGACCACGCGGCGGAAAGCGGTATGACGCCAGCTTTCAACGAGTTTAGCACGTCGCTTACAATGTCGCCCACATAGTAGACTTTGCCGAGCGTTTCGGCGGCGCTCCAGCGCTCCAAAACGTTGCGGATTTTTTCGGGTTTGACAACGCCGCTCTCGCTTCCGCATTCCAGCACGGAAAAATAGTCGGAAATTCCGTATACGGCAAGCGATATTAAAAGGGACTTGCGGCATTTGCCCGTAACAATCGCCATGGGGACGGAGTTTTTGTAAAGCGTTTCAAGCACGTCTTTTATGCCGTCAAACGGCGCGGGCGAATACTGCTTTGCAAGCTCCGCATAGTGCGCCAAATAGCGTTCGAAGAATTTTTCGCCGTCGGCGGGGCGCAACACTTTGAACAGTCCCAACTCGTTCGGGCCGAAATGCGAAACAATCTCGTCGCGCGAGGGTGCGGAAAGCCCGAAATCGCGGTATGCCGCGCAAATTGCGGCAATTACAAGTTCCTCCGTCTCGCCGAGAGTCCCGTCGAAGTCGAATATAAAAGCGTTTTTCATTGTCGCCATATTGCAGTTTGGGGCGCGGTTTTAAAGAAAAAAGTGTTTCCCAATCGCAGTTTACGCGGCGAATCCCGTTTTGGGAGCATTAAAAGCCCAGAAGGCCCTGCCCACCGTCGTCGAATTTTGCGTCGTCGTCGCGGGGCTTGCGTTTTTCCGCTTCCTTTGGGGCGTCGGCAGGCTTTTTCTGTTCTTCGGTAGCGTCAGGGGGTTGCCCTGAGCCCGTTTTGGGAGCGGGTTCTTTGCTTTGGGGAGCTTCGATGGGCGTTTGCTCGGCGTTTTCCGCCTGTTCGGCTTCCGAAAGCATTTTGAGGAAGTCCGATTCTGCCAAAATGCTTGTGCCGAATTTTTTTGCCGCGTCCATTTTTGAGCTATGTTCTTCCGCCGAAATAAGATAATCTGTCTTTGCGCTTACCGATGACGCCGTTTTGCCGCCGAATTTTTCGATTAGCTTTTTTGCGTCGTCGCGTCCCATTGATTCGAGCTTCCCCGTGATTACGAACAATTTGCCGCTAAACGGTGTTCCCTCCACTGTCTTTGTGTGCGCTTCGAAATTAAGCCCCGCCGCCCGTAGGCGTTCAATCATTCCCCTGTTGTGCTCGTCGTCGAAAAACGCGCGAACCGAAAGCGCGCGGACGGGTTGCGCAATTTCTTCATTTTCAGCTGACTTCTTCTTTTTCGGAGACTTCGAACCCATGCCCTCAACGGACTTGATTTCCTCTATGTCGGCGTTCATGAGCGCGTCGAGCGAGCCGAATTTTGCGGCAAGCTCTTTTGCGAACTGCTCGCCGATTTCCAAAATTCCCAAGCCGAAAATCAGCCGCCAAAGCTCGCGCGACTTCGACTCCTCTATCGATTTCATGAGGTTGTCCGCGCTCTTGTCTTTGAACTTGCCGATTTCAAGCAATTTGTCGCGCGTAAGTGTGTAGATGTCGGACGGGTCGCGCACGTCCAGTTTGTCGGTAAGCTCCGCAACAACCTTTTCTCCCAAGCCGCGAATATCCATGCAGTTGCGCGACGCAAAGTGTTCGAGTCTGCCGCGAATTTGCGGAGGGCACGCCATGTTCGGGCAGCGCGAAATTTCGCCCAATTTGCGCAGTTGCGCTCCGCATTCTGGGCAGTGCGTGGGAAAAACAAAGGCTTGGGCATCGGGCGACCGCTTTTCCAAAACGACGCCCAGAACGGCGGGGATAATTTCGCCCGCCTTTTCCACAAGCACGGTGTCTCCAATGCGTATGTCTTTGGAAACTATGTAGTTTTCGTTGTGGAGGGTCGCCCTGTGCACTTCCGTGCCCGACAGCCTTTTTATAGGTTCAAGCTCCGCCACGGGCGTAATCGCTCCCGTTCTGCCGACCTGAATTGTAATGCCGTTAAGGCGCGTTTCGGCGCGTTCAGCTCGGTATTTCCAGGCAATCGCCCAGCGCGGAGCGTGGCTTGTCATGCCAGCCTTTTCGTGGAGGGCGCAGTCGTCGAGCTTCACGACCGCGCCGTCGGTGTCGAACGGAAATTCCGCGCGGATTTCCTCCAACTCGCAAATTTTTTCGAACGCTCCGTGCGCTCCGTCGGCGAGCGCGAACCAGTTTACCGACGGCAAACCCCACGATTTCAGTATCTTGGGAAGTTCGTGCTGCTCGGCGATTTCGACGCCTTCAATCGCGCCGACCGAATAGAAAATCGCCATGAGCGAGCGCGAGCGCAAGACGGCGGTATCCAACAATTTAAGAGTGCCCGCCGTCAGGTTGCGCGGGTTTGCGGGCAGTTTTTTTTCTATTGCGGCAAGTTCTTCGGGGAGAAGTTTTACGTTTTCGTAAGTTGCGGATTTATCCGTTTTTTGAAGTTCTTTTAGCTTTTTGTCGAGCGTCTTTTTTGTAAGCTCTTCGCGCTGGACTTCCGAAATCCGCAAAAATTCGGAACGCTCCATGTACGCCTCGCCGCGAATTTCCAAAAGCGACGGAATGTTTGTTCCCAATAAGGTAGCGGGCAGGTTTTTTACGACAAACGAATTTCTCGTGATGTCGTCGCCCTTTGCGCCGTTCCCGCGCGTAAGAAGCCGGACGAGCCTGCCGTTTTCGTATACGGCGGAAATTCCCGCGCCGTCGATTTTCGGCTCTACGCAGTAGCGCAGGTCGGCGTCGGTTTCGAGCACTTTTTTGAGGCGGGCGTCGAATTCTTCAAGCTCGGCGGAGTCGAAAACATTGTCGAGGCTGAGCATGGGCGAGAGGTGCTCGACGGATTCGAACGATTCGGAGAGGTCGTTGCCGACGCGCACGGACGGCGAGTTGGGGTCGTAAAATTGGGGGAATTCGTCTTCGAGGGCGCGAAGCTCATGCATGAGCGTATCGAACTGGTTGTCCGATATTTGCGGCGCGTTTTTTACGCGGTAAAGCTTTTCGTGGAAGGCAATTTGCTCCCGCAATAATTGTATTTTTTCCTTTGCCTCTGCGCTGTCCATGCAGGTTAAAAATTTTCGGAATGCGTCCGAATTCGTCAAGCATTATCGACAAAAAAACGGCGAACCCAAGTACGGGCATGTCTCCGTTTTTGCGGAAATTGCGCGTTTTTTAGCGATGAAAGCCGCCTATTTTTCTATTTCA
>JAJXPD010000002.1:0-712 GCA_021641325.1 Opitutales bacterium | reverse complement strand
GCGCGTTTACGACGCACCGCACGTCTTTTTCTATTGTGGAAGTGTCGTACATGCCGTAAGACGCGGTTTCGGTTGAAAGCGGCGCGGTTATCTGGAAAACGCCCTGCGTTGCCGACATTATGTTGCCGAGCTTTGCGCCGCCCGCGCTTGCGAGCGTCTGCGCGCGCGACTTTGCGTTTTCCGTCGCCTTGGCAAGCAGATTGAGCTTCAAGTCTTCGATTTTCGAGTAGAGGTACACGGGCGAGTTGATTGTAATTGCGTCGCCGCAAATCGCCGCCGATTTCGCCATAACCTTGTCGAGCAATTCGAGCTTTTTTGTTGCGACATCGACACTTGCGAACGCCGTTTTGCCGCAGACTTCGCTCGTGTTGTAGCCGTCTTTGTTTGTCTTGAAGAGTTTGCCGAGGGTGATGTTCGAACTGCGGATTTCGGAATTGTCGAAGCCGTTTTCGCGCAGGAAGTTGACGACCTTTTCGACGTTTGCGGAGGTCTCCGCAAAAGCGTTTCTTTTTTGCGCTTCATTGAAGTTTACCGACGTTTCAACTGAAATTGTCCAGTTCGCGGTGTCGGACACAACTCTTTGCGTTGCAACGCCTTTTACGTTTATTCCGCTCGGCTTGCGGAACAGAATGCTTGGTTTTACCACGATGAGCGAGCACGCGATTAACGTCGCGCACGCGACAAGTGCGGTGAAAAATATAAATATCTTGTT
>JAJXPD010000091.1:3937-8766 GCA_021641325.1 Opitutales bacterium | reverse complement strand
GGGTGAGGTCGTTGAAAATGAGGAAGCGGGTGGGGAAGCGCACGGGGTCGCCGACCATTCCGCCGATTGTAACGACCGTCGCCGAGTCTCCCATCGCCTTAATCATGTTCGAGACGCTTGCTCCGCCGATTTGGTTTAGCCCGAGCTTCAGCTTGCCGCCGGTAAGCTCCTTGATTTTCTTTGCGTTAAATTCGGCTTCGTCAACCACGATGTCCGCGCCGATTGCCTCCAAGTCGGCGCGTTTTGCCGCCGCGTTGCGCAGCATGTTGACGGTTTTGATTCCCCGCGCCCTGCACATTTGTATCGCAAAATATCCGAGCGCGCTCCCCGCGCCGTTTTGTATGAACCAGTCGCCCTCGCCGAGCTTTTCGAAATTGTCGAGAATGCACAGCGCAGTGGGCGGATTTACGAACGCCATCGCGCATGTGTCGAGCGGAAGCCCGTCGGGAATCTGCACGAGTTCCGCGGCGTCGCAGACTTGGTATTGCGTCCACGCCCCCGGTTCGGGCGGCAGCTTCACGCGCGAGCCTATTTTCGGAGACTCCGTTCCCCCGCCGCCGAGCGCGACGACTTCGCCCACGCCCTCGCGCCCCGCGATTGCAGGCAGCGGGCGCAGCCTTCCGTACGAGCCTCCTATCATTCCGAGGTCGGACGGGTTTACAACCGCGCGCAGCAGTTTGACGACCGCCTGACCTTTTTGGGGTTCGGGCACGTCTACCGTTTCGGCGCGGACTACTTCGTTGGGCTTCCCGTAGGAGCGGTGTATTGCGGCTATGCTTTTCATGGCTTGTATATTTTCATGCAAGTTCGGGCGAATCAATTTTATTTTTATCGGAAAGCGGAATTGGCGCGAAAGTTTTGCCGATAAAAATATTGCCTTTGCCGCGCGTCGGCAAAAATATGTTTTCATGAAAGACGGATTTTTACAAGACTGCATTCCCCCGCGCTGGAGCGCGATGAGTCCCGACCGCGCCGAAGCCGACATTCGCGCGGCTCTCGCCGAGGCGGAGAAAAATTTGGACGCCGTGCGCAAAACCGCCGACGCCCCCGAACCCCCGACATACGCCTCCACCGTCCGCGCCCTCGACCGCGCTTCGGATTCGCTCGACAGGGCGTGGACATACCTCAACCACCTCCAAAGCGTTGCCGACACCCCCGAACTCCGCGCCGCCCTCAACGACCTCATGCCGCTTGTTTCCGACTTCTATTCGGCTGTCAATTTGGACGAAAAGCTGTACGCGGCAGTCGCGCGCTTCGCCGAAACTCCCGAAGCGAAATCCCTTTCGGGCGACAAAAAACGCCTGCTATCCGAGACGCTCCTCGACTTCGAATTGAGCGGAGCAAAGCTCCCGCCAGACAAAAAGGCGCGTCTGCGCGAAATAGACTCGCAGCTTGCCGTAAAGACGCAGAAATTTTCCGAAAACGTCCTCGACGACACCCAGCGGTTTGTCCTCAAAATCGAAAACGAGTCCGACCTCGCGGGGCTGCCGAAAACCGCCGTCGCCGTCGCCCGCAAAAAGGCGGCGGAAAAGGGCTTCGAGGGCTGGGCGTTCACCCTCGAACAGCCGTCCTACGTCCCGTTCATGACCTACGCCGACAGCGACGCGCTCCGCGAAAAACTGTGGCGCGAATTTTCCGCCGTCGCCGCTTCGGGCAAACACTCCAACTGGGGGCTTATGCGCGAAATTCTGTCGCTCCGCGCCGAGAACGCCGCGCTCCTTTCCCGCGCGAATTTCGCCGACTCAGTCCTCGAACGCAGAATGGCGAAAAACGGCGCGACAGCCGCGCGTTTTGTGGACTCTCTTACCGAAAAATTCGAAAAGCACTTCCGCGCCGAGTGGCGCGAACTTGTCGATTTCGCCCGCCAAAACGGCCTTTTGGGCGCGGGCGAAAAGCTTCCGCCGTGGCGCATTGCCTACGTTTCCGAAAAGCTCCGCGCGGCCCGCTACGGCTTCGACCCCGAACAAATGCGCCCCTACTTCCCGCTCGAATCGGTGATGTCGGGAATGTTCGAAATTTGCGGGACGCTTTACGGGCTGAAAATTTCGAAATTCGCGGGGAAGTCCGACGTCTGGCGCGAAGGCGTCGAAACCTACGAAGTCCGCGACGCGGGCGGCAGGACTCTCGGCATTTTCTACGCCGACTTTTTCCCGAACAGGCAGAAACGCGCGGGCGCGTGGATGAACCTGCTTTCCCAGCGCGACGCAAGCTCTCCCGCGCTCGGGGTCATTGCCGCAAACATCACCGAGGGCGCGGACGGCGAGCCGCCCCTGCTTTCCGTTGACGAAGTTGAGACGCTCTTCCACGAGTTCGGGCACCTTGTGCACTTCTTCCTCATGGATTCCGAGGAGGTCGGTTTGCGCGACGTCGCGTGGGACTTCGTCGAGTTGCCGTCGCAGATTATGGAAAACTGGGTGCACTTCAAAAACTGCCTCGACATTTTCGCGCGGAACTGGAAAACGGGCGAAAAAATCCCCGACGAGCTCTTTGCGAAATTCGACGCGTCGCGCAAATTCATGGGTGCTTCCGCCTCCATGCGCCAGCTTTCGTTTGCGAAAATCGACTTGGACATGCACATAAACCCCGCAAAATATCTCGATTCCGCAGACATAGAGCGGACAGCCCGCGAGACTCTCGCCGCATATTCGCGCGACACCTCCGAGCCTGCGCCCTCAATCCTGCCGCGCTTCACCCACCTTTTCGGCGACCCCGTCGGATACGCCGCTGGATACTACTCCTACAAGTGGGCGGAGGTTCTCGACGCCGACGCCTTTACGCGCTTCGAGCGCGAGGGCGTGCTGAACCCCGAAACGGGGCGCGAATTCGCCGATAAAATCCTGAGAGTCGGCAACACAATAGACGCCGACGCCGCGTTCAGGAACTTCATGGGGCGCGACCCCGACGTTTCCGCGCTCGTCAACCGCTCCGTTTAGCGCGGATTTCAGAAAAACAAAAAAAGCCGCATTTTGCGGCTTTTTGTTTTTTTAGTGTTTCCAAATGTTATTGCGCGTTTGCGCGGCGCATAAGTTTTGATATTCTGCGTATCAGGCTTCTTGTTGCCAAGTATGCAAGGTTAACAAAACACAGCCCGACAAACCAGTCTCCGTGCCTTACGTAGAACGTGTCGCCCGCCCTGAAATTCTTGTAGAACACGACGTCGGCAAAGCCCGCGCCCCTGAAATATATGCTGCCGTCGGAGTCGAGCAGGGGGCTTGAGCGTCTGATTTTAAGCGACTCGGGTTCGAGCGCGTTTCCGTAGGGGTCGGCAATTTTAAGCGCGGGGGCGGGGGAGGGCGTGTCGGCGTTCCACGTCGAGCCGTCGGCGTTTTTGAGCGTGAAAGACGGCCTCATGTTTCCGTACTGGTCGAACACCGCGCTCAGCCCGTTGTTCGACGACCTCATGAGCGGCAGGCGCGTAGAGACCGCCTGAAACGCCGAGTGCGCCGCATGCTGCCACGCTCCGCCTTCGCGCCCGTACCACGAGTCGTTCGTGCAGACGAAAAGCATGTCCGCGCCCGCCTTTGCGGTTTCGCGCCCGAGCTTCGGGAAGATGTCCTCGTAGCAAATCAGCGCGCCCACTTTGTATTTTTTGCCGCGTATTTCCGCCTCCAAAAGCACGGGTTCGCTGCCCGCTTTCATGTCGCCCGTCGGCACAACCTTGCCGAGCCACTTGCACCACGACGGCACGTATTCGCCGAACGGCACAAGCCTGCGCTTTGCGTAGAATTTTTCGTAAAGCCCGTCTTTGGGCGACACCGCGAAAGCCCCGCCCTGCGCGGTTTTTTCGGCGAAGTCGTACGCCATGTTGCCCATGATTATCGGCATTGCGTTTTTTGCGGAGAGCCGCTCAATCCACTTTTGCATTGCGGGCGTTCCGACGACGGGCCAGCGCGGCGGGGTTGCCGCTTCGGGCCAGAGCGCGACGTCCGCCTGCGCGAGTTTCAGCCCGTCGGTAAGGCGTTCTATTATTGCGAGGTTGCTTTCGGCGAGCTTTTCGTCCCACTTCAAAATTCCCGCGAAGTCGGTCTGTACCATTCCCGCGCAGAAGGCGGTTTCGCGGTTTTCGGGGTGCGGCATTTTGGAAATGTAAATCCACACGCCCGACATCGCAAGAGCCAACGCCGCGTAGAATTCGGGAGAGAATCGCGAGTACGGAATTTTGCCCGCAAAGTTGCTCGACATCTTCCACCTCTGCCACTCGAAAAGCCTGTAAACGTATTCGGCGATTGCAAGATTGAAGAAAATCAGCGTAAAAGACACAATCCAGACGCCGCCGTATTCCGCCGACTGAATCGACGCTGGTCTGAGCCACTGCGAATGCGCCAGCAGATTCCACGGGAAGCCCGAAAACATCCACGACCTCGCCCATTCGAGCGCGACCCATAGCGACGCCGCTCCCGCCAGTTTGACAAGCCGCGCCGCGTGGTTTTCCCCAAGCGACGGCAGCATTTTCGGCAGAAGCGCAAACCACGGAAAAACGAAAAGCCCCGCGATTATTAGCGGCAGCAACACTGCCGCCGCGTAGCCCGCGGGCGGGTAGACGTGGCGGAGCCACACGAGGATTGCAATCCACGCCGCGTAGGAAAACGCGAATGCGGAAACGAGCCAGATTTTTTTGCCGCGTTTCTTTTGCGCTTCGGAATCGCGCGGGTCGGTTTTGTCGGCAAGCCCCGCGCGTTCGAGCGCGGCGCGTCTTTGCGCCGCCTCGTTTTTTCCGCAGAGGAAGCGGCACGCGAGTATTGCGGGAACGGCGAAAACGTACGCAAGCTCCGCCGCTCCGAACGGCTCGAACGCCGCAACGTACATGCAGAAAGAAAATGCGACGGCGA
>JAJXPD010000091.1:0-3927 GCA_021641325.1 Opitutales bacterium | reverse complement strand
GGCGATGACCGCCGCCGCATTTGCCGAAGATTTTTTTATTTTTCCCAATTCAGAAGTCGCCAGCCCTCTTCGAGAATCAGGCGTTCGGCCTTTTTGAATTTCATCGTCTGCACCTCGCCGCCCTTCGAGATTGTAACGGTGTCGTTGCGCCCGATTTTCGGCAGCTCTATGCGTGCTTCAATTTTCGGCAGCTCGACCTCCTTTTTCGGCGCGGGCTGTTCGGGTTGCGGCCGCGCTTCGGGCGCGGGCTGCTGCGCGTTCTGCGCGGCGGCTTCCGCCCGCTGTTCGGCTTGCGCGGCGGAGGCGTCCACCTTTTCGCGCAGTCTGTCGATGAGCGTTTGGAGAACTTCCATGCTCGACGCGCTGCGGAAAATCCCCATGCAGACGTCGTTGCGGATTCTGCCCATGAGGGCTTCGAAGCATTTGTACGCCTCGCTTTTGTACTCGTTGAGCGGGTCTTTCTGCCCGTATCCGCGCAGGCCTATGCTGCGGCGCAAATCCTCCATTTCGGTGAGGTGGTCCTGCCAGTTTTTGTCGAGCGCGCGCATGAGCACAAAGCGTTCGATTGCTTTGAGAGCCTCGGGGTTCTCGATTTCCTCGCGGATTTTGTAGACCGCGCGGATTTCGTCGACGACGGTTTTCGTGATGTCTTCGGGCGATTTCCCTTCGAGCTGTTCGGGGATAATCGCGATGGGGAAGCGGCTTGTAATCCAGCTGCAAAACGCCTGCAAGTCGGCGGAGTCGGGCGCGGAACCGTTGGGCGAGATTGTCGCAACGCGTTCGTCAAGCTCGTCGCAGATGATGTCGAATACGAGCTTGCGCGGGTCGTCCGAGTAGAGCGTTTCGTTCCTGAGACCGTAGACGATTTCGCGCTGTTTGTTGAGCACGTCGTCGTATTGGAGCAGGCGTTTGCGCATCGAGTAGTTCTGCGCCTCGACCGTTTTCTGCGCGCGCTCAATCGAGCGGTTGAGCAGGGGGTGGTCGAGCGGCTGACCCTCTTGGAATGTCTTTTGGAGGATTCTCGCCAGCGGGCCGCTGCCGAAGATTCTGAGCAGGTCGTCTTCAAGCGACACGAGGAATTTCGAAAGCCCGTTGTCGCCCTGGCGCGCGCAGCGTCCGCGCAGCTGTCTGTCTATGCGGCGCGACTCGTGGCGTTCCGTGCCCAGAACGTAGAGCCCGCCGAGCTCGTTGACGCCCTCGCCGAGCTTGATGTCGGTGCCGCGCCCCGCCATGTTTGTGGCGATTGTAACCGCCCCGCGCTGACCCGCCATTGCGACGATTTCCGCCTCCTGCTGGTGGTGCTTTGCGTTGAGAACCGTGTGTTCTATGTTGCGGCGTTTGAGCATGCGGCTGAGAACTTCGCTCGCCTCGACCGACGCCGTGCCGACGAGCACGGGCTGGCCGCGCTTGTGCGCCTCCTGAATTTCGTCGATTGCGGCGTTGTATTTTTCGCGGCGCGTTTTGTAGATTACGTCGTTTTTGTCGATTCTGCGGCAGGGCTTGTTCGTGGGAATCGCCATTACGTTAAGCCCGTAGATGTCGTGGAATTCCTGCGCTTCGGTTTCCGCCGTGCCCGTCATGCCCGCGAGCTTTTCGTAGAGGCGGAAGTAGTTTTGGATTGTGATTGTGGCGTACGTTTTCGTTTCCTTTTCGATTGCCACGCCCTCCTTAGCCTCCACCGCTTGGTGCAGACCCTCGCTCCAACGGCGGCCGTACATTATGCGCCCCGTGTTGGGGTCTACGATGTGCACCTTGCCGTCTTGCACGACGTATTCGATGTCCTTTTCGTAAATCGAGTACGCGCGGAGCAGCTGGCTGATGCAGTGTATGTATTCGGAAAGCTTGATGAAGTCGTCTTCGGCCTTCATTTTCAGCTCCTGACGCTTCTGCGGGTCGAGCGATTTGTCGGAGTCTATGTTCACGAAAATCGTGGGGAGGTCGGGCAGGACGAACGCGTCGGGGTTCTGCGGCGCGACGGCGTTTCTGCCGCGTTCGGTGAGGTCGCTCGTATGCTGCTTTTCGTCGATTGTGTAGTACAGCTCTTCCTTGTACTTGAAGCGGTCGAACTTGCGCAGGTCGGACGCCATTTCCATGTCGATTTTGTCGAGCTTTTTGCGGAGGTCGCCGTTTTCCATGAGCTGGCGCAGAATGCGGTTCTTGGGCGCGCCCATTTTGACCTGCCACATTTTGATGATTGTGGCTTCGTCTATTTCGCCGCCTTTTTCAGCCGCCGCGCGGACTTCGTTTATGAGCTTGTTGCAGAGCGCGACTTGCAGCTTTACGACGCCCTCGATTGCGGGTTTAAGTTCGTTGAACGGCGGCTCGTGGTCTTCCTGAATCGGGCCTGAAATGATGAGCGGCGTGCGGGCTTCGTCGATGAGGATAGAGTCCACTTCGTCGACGATGCAGAAGTAGTGCGGACGCTGCACCTGCGCCTCTTTGCTCGACGCCATGCCGTTGTCGCGCAGGTAGTCGAAGCCGAATTCGCTTGCCGTGCCGTAGGTGATGTCTGCCTTGTACGCCCGCGCCTTTTCCTCCATGTCCTGCATGTTGTAAATCCACGACACGCTTATGCCGAGGAAATTGTAGAGGTAGCCCATCCATTCCGAGTCGCGCTTGGCGAGGTATTCGTTGACCGTCACCAAGTGGCAGCCCTTGCCCGTGAGCGCGTTGAGGTAGAGCGGGAGGGTAGCCACAAGCGTTTTGCCTTCGCCGGTCGCCATTTCTGCAATCATGTTTTTGTGGAGGGCAATGCCGCCGATTAGCTGCACGTCGTAGTGCACCATTTGCCATTCGATTTCGTGTCCGCAGACTTCCACCTTTTTGCCGCAGAGCCTGCGGGCGGCGTTCTTTACCGTCGCGAAGGCTTCGGGCAAAAGCGAGTCGAGCGATTCGCCGTTTGCGTAGCGTTGTTTGAACTCGTCCGTCTTTGCGCGGAGTTGTTCGTCGGTGAGCTTTTGGTACTGCTCTTCGAGCGCGTTGATTTTTGCGATAATCGGGCGAGTCTTCTTGTAGAATTTCTTGTAGTGGCTGCCCGCGAAAAGTTTGATTATATTTGCCAGCATGATGTTTTAAAAATTGAAAAAAAATAAGCGTTGCGGCGCGTCGTTGCGCCGTTTGTTCCCCGCGCCGACCACGGCGCGGAACTTCGAAAAACGGATTTTGAAACTACGCCGCCGACGGCGCGCGTATCGCGTTTGCCTTTGACGAAAAAACGGGATTCCCCGCCGAAAAGTCTCCCTCCGCTGTCGCCGAGCCTTGCGCGGGCATTCCGAACGCCGCCGCGCCGTTTTCGCGGGCGACCGCAAGAATCGCCACATACGCGAGAATGTCCGACGCCTCCATGTGCCGCGCCGCCGCCCACGAGACTGTTTTGACCACATGCGCGTTCGCTCCGCCGTCCGAATGCGGGAGGTACGGCGCGTCGATTCCGCACACGCTCTGCACGCATGCGACCATGAAGCCGAATGCAATCGAAAGACTGTGCGCGAGTTTCAACATAAAAAAATCAGACCGCGAGCATAGCGGGAAAGTTCGTCCGTGCCAAGCCTATTTTGTAGCCCCCCAGCGCGACGTGAACGGGTAGAATATAATCAGCGACTTCCCCACAATCGCCTTTTCGGGGACTTCGCCCCAGTAGCGGCTGTCGAGGCTGTTTGCGGAGTTGTCGCCCATTGCGAAGTAGTGCTTGGGCGAGATTTTCGCGTTTCCTCCGTCGCGGAAAACGCCCTCTTTTTTGTAGCCGCAGTAAAGCCCCGATTTTTTCGCGTTTGCCTCGAACGCGGGCGAGCCTTCGATGGGCTTGCCGTTTCTGAAAAGCGTGTCGCCCTCAACCGCGAGCGTGTCGCCGCCTTGCCCCACGAGCCTTTTGATGTAGTATTTGTCGTCTGGAACGCCGCCGTTCATTTGCGTCATGCCCTCGCAGTA
>JAJXPD010000090.1 GCA_021641325.1 Opitutales bacterium | reverse complement strand
ACATTGAAGCGCAGCAATTAAGACAAATAAACAAACTGCAAAAGGACAAGGCTGCCGCGCTGCCGCATTATTAAAGATTCACCACAACATACTAACGGTTAAGCACAAAAATCCGTCCGCTATAAAAATTATTTGACAACAGTATTCTGAATACTATGTCCGTACAAATTGGTCAAAAAAAAATTTTTTCGGCAGTGCCGCAAAAAACGGGAAATCGGCGGGCGCGAAAGCGCGCGAGTGCGCCGAAAGCTGAAAGTCGGCGCGCGCCGCGAGTCAGGCCTTCGGGAAGAATTTTCTGGCGTGCCGCGCCAAGTCGGCCTCCGAATCGAGCGCGGTTTTGCCGTCGAGCCAGTCGCAAAAGTGCTTTGCGAAGTACGGGCTTAGCGCGTAGCCTTTCGAGCCGAAGCCGTTGAACGAAAGCAGCCGCGAATCGGCGGGGTGCGCCCCCAAGTGCGGGCGCGTCGTTGCGGTGCACGGCCTAACCCCCGCGCTGTGCGACACTACATCGAACGCGTATTTTTTGCCGAACATGTTGGGAGCCGCCGCCAGAAGCTCGGCGCGGGCGGCGTCGGTAGGCTCGGAGTCGAGGCGTTCCCTGTCCCAAGTAGAGCCGATTCGGAAGAGTCCGTCGCCGCATTTCATAATCCAGTTGCCCCTGTGTATGATGTGCGGCGGAACTTCGGCGTCGGAGCGTATCGACAGAATTTCGCCCTTTGCGGGACGGTAGGGCAGCCACGAAAAATAGGGGTTTTTTTGCGCGCGCCAGCCCTCGCAGAAAACGATTTTCCGCGCGGAAAGCCCGCCGTACGAAAGCGTTTCGCCCGACGCGTCGAGCTTCGCATAGTCGAACCTTTCGCGGACGAGAACGCCGCGCGACTCGAAGTACTTTTTGAACGCCTCCATTGCCTGCTGCGTTTCTACCCACGCGGAATGCTCTATGAAAAACGAGCCGTTCGAGTCGTTGAGCGCGTCGAAAAAGCCCGCGGGGTGCGATTCGCCGAGAAATTCGGCGTAGTCGGGAAGTTCGGCGCGTGTTGTCCAAAGTTCGCGCTCTTCGGGCGAGCGGCATAGTTGGAGGATTTTTCTGTCGTGAAAAAACTCCGCCCCAAGCTTAGACTCCAACGCGCGGTAGAACTTTTTTGCGTAGGGGTGCGCCAGACCGCTCCGCCAGCTTTTGACAAGCCGCTTACCCGTTATCGGGTTGATGACGCCCGCGGCGACAAGGCAGGCGGCGTCGCGCCACGATTCGTCGAAAATTTCAATCTTTGCGCCGCGTTCGAGAAGCTCGAACGCAAGGCAGGAACCCGCAATGCCCTGCCCCACTATTATGTAGTCGAGCGTATCCATCAGAAAAGGTCGCCCTGCCGCGCGATTCCGCCAAGCCCGAGCACGCGCCAAGCCTTGTCGGTGAGCACGCGCCCCTGCGGGGTGCGCTTCACGAATCCCTCCTGAATGAGGTAGGGCTCGTGGACTTCTTCGAGAGTGTCGGCCTCCTCGTTGACGGCGACGGCTACCGTTCCAAGCCCGACGGGCCCGCCGCCGTAGTTTTGCGCCATGACGCGGAGCATGCGCTTGTCCATTTCGTCAAGCCCGTTTTCGTCGATTTCCAAAAGTTCGAGGGCGGAGACTGCGACGTCGCGCGTGATTTTCCCGCCCGCGCGCTCCTCGGCGTAGTCTCGCACAAAGCGGATTAGGTTGTTTGCTATGCGCGGAGTGCCGCGCGAGCGTCGGGCGATTTCGTCCGCGCCGTTTTTGTCGATGCGCACGCCGAGCAGGTCGCACGAGCGCAGGACGATTGAAACCAAATCCGCCCGCGAATAGTAGTCGAGCCGCGTTTGAAGCGTGAAGCGGCTGCGCAGCGGCGACGACAGCATGCCCGTGCGCGTGGTAGCCCCGATTAGCGTAAATTTCGGCACGTTCAGCCGCACGCTCCGCGCGTTCGGTCCCTGGTCAATCATGATGTCGATTCGGAAGTCCTCCATCGCGCTGTAAAGAAATTCCTCTACGGTGCGCGAAATGCGGTGGATTTCGTCGATAAAGAGAATGTCGCCCTCTTGGAGGTTCGTGAGAAGCCCCGCGAGGTCGGACGCCTTTTCTACGACAGGGCCCGAAGTTATGCGAACCTGCGCTCCCATCTCGTTGCCCAAGATGAACGCGAGCGTGGTTTTGCCGAGACCGGGGGGACCGTGGAGCAAAATGTGGCTGAGGGTGTCGCCGCGTTTCTTCGCAGCTCCTACCATCACTTTCAGCCGCTCGACCGTCTTGGGCTGCCCCGCGAATGCGTCGAAGCCAGACGGGCGCAGGGACGATTCGAAATCGTCCTCCCTGCGTTCGAGCGCGTCTTGGAGATAGTCGCTTCCTTTTTCCATTTTGCCGAAAATTTGCGTTGATGAAATTTGCGTCCACCCTACACTTCTTTCCGATTTTGTGAAGATTAATTTTGTAAGGCTCGAAAATTTCAGGAATGTGGAGTTTGCCGACGTGCGGCTCGACGCGCAAAGCGTGTGGATTCGCGGCAAAAACGCACAGGGGAAGACCAACCTGTTGGAGTCGCTCGGAATGCTTTGCGCTCTGCGCTCGTTCAGGACATCGGACATGTCGGCAATAGTCGCGTGCGGCAAAGACGAGGCGCGTATTCTCGCGGGGGTTGAGCACGAAAAATTCGGCGAGTGCGAAATCCTGATTTCCGTTTCCGACAAGCGGCGCGTTTCGGTCAACGGCGAAGAGACCAAATTTTCCGACTTCATCGGCAAATTCCCCGCGCTCGCAATGGGCAACGAAGACATCAGGCTTCTGAGAGGCTCGCCCGAAAACCGCAGGAAAGACGCCGACATGTTCGTTTCATCGCTCGACGCCGAATATTTCGCCGCCCTCAAAACCTACCACGCCGCCCTCGCGCACCGCAACGCGCTTCTGCGCGGCGGCGAAACGGGCGAATCGGCGTACCTGCCGTTCGAAATTCAGATGGCGGAGGCCGCCGAAAAAATCCTGTCGGCGAGGCGCGGGATATTGGGAGAGCTCGGCAGGCGCGCTACCGAAAAATACGAAATCCTCGCGCGGGGAAACGGCGAAAGCGCGGAAATAAAAATCAGGCCCAACTGCGACGCCGAATCGCCCGCCGCCCTGCTGAAAATCCTCGCCGAACACAGGGCGAAGGACATCGAACGCCGCGCAACCTCGCACGGGCCGCACCGCGACGACTTCAAAATACTCGTCGGCGGCAGGGACGCGAAAACGTACGCGTCGGAGGGGCAGCAGAGGTCGGCGGTAATCGCGCTGAAACTCGCGCAGTTCGAAATTCTGCGCGACACTCTCGGCGTCCGACCGACCGTTCTTTGCGACGACATTTTGGGAGAGCTTGACGCCTCGCGCCGCTCCGCGTTCTGGTCTTGCGTGGACGCCGACGCGCAGATTGTGGCGACCTCCACAACCGACGCCCCGACCGACGCCGCAAGGGGCGTCTGGAAAACAATCACAGCCCGCGCGGGAACTTTCGAATGAACCCCGTTCTTGCAAAACTTTTCGGCGAACACGCCCGCGGGAACTCCGCAAAAATTCCGTGGGAAACCTTCATCGACGCATGCCTCTACGACGCCGAATTCGGCTACTACCGCAAAGGCAAACTGCGCGTGGGCGGCGACGGCGCGGACTTCTACACGTCGGCGAGCCTCAAAGAAAGGGTGTTCTCGGAGCTTGTGTTTGAGTCCGCAAAAAGCCTTCTGGCGGAGCGCGGCGCGGACATCGCAGGCTTCGAATTCTACGAAATCGGCGCGGAGCCGAACACGCGCATAATCGAAAACTCGAAAGTCGCGCGGCTCGGCGACCCAATCGAAATTCCGCCGAACGCCGTCGTAATTTCCAACGAGCTTCTCGACGCCCGCCCGTTCTCGCGCTTCCGCTTCGGCGGCGGCAAGTGGCGCAAGGGCTTTGCGGAAATCGAAAAGTCGGGCGGCGGATTCGGCGTTTGCGAAATTTTCGGCGAAGCGGACGCCGCCGAAACCGCAATGCTCGAAAAATATTTTCCCCGCGCGAAAGTGGAGGGATTCAGGATAGACGCTTCGTTCGACGCCCTCGAACTCTTCGAAAAAATCTGCGCCCAAACGCGGCGCGGCGCGATAATTTTTGCCGACTATTTCAGAACCGCCGCCGAGCTTTCCGAACTGCCCTTCGGCACGGCGCGCGGATACTTCAAGCATGCGGATTTCGCCGACATCGCGCGGAACGCGGGCGACGCCGACATCACGTTTTCGCCGTGC
Organism: Opitutales bacterium; assembly: GCA_021641325.1. Lineage (GTDB taxonomy): Bacteria > Verrucomicrobiota > Verrucomicrobiia > Opitutales > Intestinicryptomonadaceae > Merdousia. The sequence continues at coordinate 4,534 of JAJXPD010000090.1, read as the reverse complement.
TCCGACATGCTCGCAGACATCGCGGGCAAATGCGGATTTTGCGGAATTTCTACGGAGACGCAGGAGTCGTTTTTCATGCGGCGCGCGCGGGGAAAAATCCGCGAGATTGCCGAATCTCCCAACCCGCTCGACTTCCGCAAGCGCGAGCTTGCGCAACTGCTAAGCCCCGTCCACATGGGCGCGGCGTTCAGGGTGTTTTCGGCGGTAAAACTTTAAGCGTTCGGCAGCGCGGAGGCGGGAAAAAAAATTCGCCTACAACACGCGCAACTCCGCGCAAAGAAACCGCGCGGCTATTCCGAGACTCTCGCCAGCAGCCACTCTGCGGCGGACATTTTCGACGGAGCGCGGAGCACCGATTTCAGCGTGCCCGCGTAGGCAAGAAATTCCGCGCGCGCCGATTCGCCGAGACAGCCGCGCATGTATTCGGCAAGCGGCTTCGGGGAGGCGTCGAACTGTATGAACTCGCGCCACGCGGGCTTGTCGAGAATGATATTTGCTATGCTTAAATATTTAATATTGACAAGCGCGCGCCCCACTATGTACGTCAGCGGGTTCGCCCTGTAAACAATCGCCCCCGGAATGCCCTCCAAAGAGCATGAAAGCGACATCGTTCCAGAGCTTGTCATCATCGCCTTTGCGGAGACAACTTCCGACTCGTTGGCAATCAGGCGCACGCGCGGGGCGACGTCGGGATTGCGCGAAAGCGTGTCTTCGAGGATTTTGCGGATTGCCTCCGTCGGGTACATCGCCACGGCGCGTTCTTCGGGGAGCATTCGCAACGCGCCGACCATCGTCGGGAAAATGCGCGAAACCGCGATTCCCCTGCTGCCCGCAAGCAGCAAAATTTCGCCGTTTGCGTCGTAGCGCACGGGCGGCTTGTATTCGGGCGAAAGGAAGGGGTGGCCGACAAACGAAGTTTCGAGGGTCGTGTCTGCGTAGCATTTTGTCTCGAACGGGAAAATCACCGCGAGCGAGTCGAGCACTTCCGCCATTTTGAAACGCCGTCCAGCCTTCCACGCCCAAATTTGGGGGCTGATGTAGTAGAGCATGCGCGTTCCGCCGCCGCCCTTTACGCTCACGCCGCGCTCTTTGAGCATTTTTGCGATGTGCAGGTTGAAGCCGGGGTAGTCCACAAAGCACACGGCTTTGGGCTTGTATTTTACAATCCAGTCCACGACGGCTTCGGAAAGTTTTTTGAAAAACCCGTAGTTTTTGAGAACCTCGAACAGCCCAACGACCGAAAAGCTTGTCATGTCGAAGAGTAGCTGCGCCCCCGCGCGGGCGAGGCACGCGCCGCCGAACGCGCAGACTTTAAGGTCGGGATTTTCCGCGCGGGCGGCGGAGACCATGCGCTCCGCCTGTTCGTCGCCAGAATGCTCGCCCGCAATGACAAGCACGTCGCACGCGCCCCGTTCGGGCGCGGCAAACGAAAACGTCCTTGTGGCGAGAACGTCGGGCATTATACGGCGTTTTCCTCCGCCATTTGGGCGCGGATTTGGCGCGTGATTTCGAGCGCGACTTCGAGTGCGCTAAGCCCCAGCTTTGCGTCCACCTTCGGGCTTTTCTTGTTGACCACGCAGTCGGCAAAGCTTGCAAGCTCGGTTTTGAGCGGCTCGTGCCTTTCAATCGGCACTTCTTCGGGAATGATTTCCGTGGCGTCCTTGATTCTGATTACATGCCCCTTCTGGTTCATGTAGTCGAGCGACATGTACGTTCCCTTTTGGAAAATTCTGATTTCGCGCAGTTTTTTGAGGCTTACGCGGCTGACGTTGAGGTTCGCCACGCACTTGTTTTCGAATTGAATGCGGGCGTTTGCAATGTCCTCGCTCTTGCTCAGAACGTTGACACCCACTGCCTCGATTTTCGAGACGTGCGAGTTTGCGAGTTTTAGCACAACGCCGATGTCGTGAATCATCAAATCGAGCACGACGCCTACTTCCGTTCCGCGCGGGTTGAACGGCGCGAGCCTGTCGGCGGTGATGAAGCGCGGGTTGTCCACGCGCGATTCCATGAACTCCATGACGGGGTTGAAATGCTCTATGTGCCCCACCTGCACCACGAGGTTTTTCTCCCGCGCTTTTTTGACGATGAGTTCGGCGTCTTCAACCGACGTGCAAATGGGCTTTTCTATGAGGAGGTCGCAGCCCTGTTCGAGGAGCGGGAGCGCGACTTCCGTGTGGCGGTCGGTCGGGACGACGACGCTTACCGCATCGCACGCCGCGCCTAGCTCGGCGATTGAATCGAACACCTTGCAGCCCTCGTATTTCGAGGCAATCTCGATTGCGCGTTCGCGGTTGTTGTCGTAAATGCCGACAAGCTCCGTGGATTCAAGCTCCGCATAGATGCGGGCGTGGTGTTGACCGAGGTATCCGACGCCTACGACGCCGCAACGCAGTTTTCCGTCATTATTCATATGCCCGAAAATTACGCCGCCCGACCGCGCTTGACAAGCAAATATCAAAGCGAATCCCGCATATCTTCGAGAACCGCCTCCTCGCTTTTGAGGATTTTCACGGGGTTGACTTTCACGTCCACTTCGGGGTCCGACAGTTTGCCGTCGAGCCGCACTTCCACAGTGTTTGCAATCGGGTTGAGAATGGCGGCAACGCTCGAAACAATCGGCATCGTAAGCCCGCCGAACGGGCGTATCGCAAGCGAGGCGTCTAGGTCGTCGCGCACGAAGTCGTACGCCGCCGCGCCCTTGATTTGCATGACGGCCCCCCCCATTTCGAGCTTCGGGAACTTCACCGCCCCGCCCGAAATCTCGAACGGGCTTAGCGCGTAGGTTATGTCGAACGACCCGAACGGAAGACGCATTGCCGAGAGCGCGCGGGAGAGCACGCCGAAGAGGTTTAGCCTGATTAGGTCGGCGTTTTCGACGCCCGCGTAGCCGCTTCCGACGGCGTCCTCGAAATGCGCGACGTCGCCTTTCAGCGCAATCGACATCGACACCGTTCCGTTTTCGCCGCCGTCGACGATTGACTTCTTTTTTTGCGGCGGCGCGGCGTTTGCGGATTTCTCCCGCGCGTTTTTTTCGTCCGCGCTTCCGCCGTCCGAGCCGAGCGAGTAGAGGAAATCGGTAAACGCCGCCTGATTCATTTTGTCGGCGCGGAAGCTGCCGTCGAACTCCATCGACTTCTCCGTTTTGTGAAGCGCGACGGAGCCTTCGGTCTTCCCGCCGCAGAATTCGAACGACGCGTTTTCGATAAGCGTGTCGATTTTGTCGCTTCGGGCGGTAAACTTCGCCCCGACGAGAGTCGCGACGTTTTCCACGACGGTCTCGCCCGCGACCTCCGCCTGCGCGTTAAAGATGTCGGAAAGTTTTTTCGGGTTGTTTTCGGGGTTGCGCAGAAGCGCGGAAAATTTCAGCTTGGGCGGAGATTTGAATTGAACGACGTCGAAGACTTCGCGCACGTCGTCGCCGCCGAGCGCGACAAGTTCCGACGGCGACAGCTCCGAATCGAACGCAATCCGCTGCTCGTCGAACGACGTTATTCCGTCTTTGAGATAGAGCCACTCTATCGTGCCGTTCGCCCGACGCCCGCCCGCGTCGATGTCCACGTTGTAGAGCGAAATGCGCTCCGGCGCGACAAGCACGTTCAGCGAAAACGACGAGAACTCCGCTCCCGAATACTCCGCGTCCGCTCCCGATGCCCGCGCGTAGCACCACATGTATTCGGGCTTCCCCCATGTACCCTCGACCGACACGTCCGCGTACGGGAAATTTTTGCCGCCCCTGAATTTAAAATCCTCCATCACGCGCGTCCACCAGTCCTCCATGAAATGCGCAATCGCCATCGGCCTTATGTTTCCGACGACGCGCACGCGGTACTGCAAAGTGTCGAAATTCTGAATAAACTCTCCGCCCACGCGCCAGCCCTCGCGCGCGGCGACCGAAAGGTTCTCCGCCCGCATTACCCCGCCCGAATACGAAACGTCGCCCGAAAGCGCGGAGACGGGAATATTCATCACAAGGCAGTTGTCGGCGCGGACGCGCATGCGCACGTCGGCGTCGCCCGATTCCGCCGAGACCCAGCCGCCTCCCGAAAGCGAAATGCCGTTGGGGAAGTCGAGCTGTTTCAGTTCGGGAATGTCGGCAAGCTCGCGGCGGGCGAGCAGCGGGCGCGGGTCGAAAACGCCGTCGAAACCGAAGCGCACGCGTCCTTTTTCCGAAACCGAAAATTCGCCGCCGAACCTGTGCGCGCCCATGCTTGCGAAAACCCGCCAGCCCCCCCGCCAGTTCGCGGTGTCGAGGGAGCTTTTCGAGACCGCGACGTTCCCGATGTCGGTGCCGTCGTACGAAATTTTCTTTGCGGCAATCTCGACGTTTTCAAGCCCGACATAGCCGCCGTCGAAAACAACCCCCGCCCGCGCCGAGACGTTTTCGAACGACGGAAACTTTTCCCTCGAAAAATTCTCCGCCGACGCCGAAACCGAAAGCGAGTCCGTCCCGCGCGTTCCGTCGTACGAGAGCCTTACGCGGAAATTCCTTGCGTCGGCGTCCGCGCCGAGCAGGTCGAAAGTAGCCCCGCCC
>JAJXPD010000089.1 GCA_021641325.1 Opitutales bacterium | reverse complement strand
ACTTTACAAAATCGCAAAGCCCGTCGAGCAGGTTTTGGTCGGCGCGGCGGGTCCATTCGGGGTGAAGCCATACGGCTTGGGCGTTGGTTGCGGCATCGGCAAACGGCGCGTAGGCGTCAAGCTCGCAGAGGTCGGAGACTATGAATTTAAGCTCGTCGGCGCGGCGCAGCGACGATTCGAGCGGCGCGGCAAAAAGCTTCGGGCTTAGCGCGACCCACGCGAATTTCGCTTCGTCGGACTCCCTGATTTCGAGCGTGCCCGACGTTTCCAGATGCGCCGCAATCCCCGCGTCGGCAAGCCGCTTCAACAGCGGGGAAAGGTCGTGCAAACAAGGCTCGCCGCCCGTAATCACCGCAATTTCCGCATGAGTCGCCGCGGCCTCCGCCGCGATTTCCTTTGCCGACATCGACATTGCGGGTTTGCCGTTCCACGACGCGCGGGTGTCGCACCACGGGCACTTTACGTTGCATCCGAAAAACCTTGCGAAATACGCCCTGCGCCCCGCGTGGCAACCCTCGCCCTGCACCGAAAAAAACGTTTCGTCGAGCGGGTATTTCATAGCGAATCGGGGGTGTATTTTGCGGTGTTCTTTTTGTCCTCGCTGACCTCCACGGCGGCGACCCGCGCCCTGCCCGAAGTCGCCTCCGAGACCATTTTGCCGAACACCTCGAAGAAATATTTTGCAAGCCCCTCGCACGAGCATTCGTCGACAAGGCAGATTTTCCACGCTTCGGGAGCGGCGTCGCGCAGAGTCCGCCACAGGGGGTCGGACTTGGAAAACACGCAGGCGTGGTCGAGATTTTCGTCAATCCAGCCCTTGATGAATTTCAGCTTGCCGAAGTCTACGACAAATCCGTTTTCGTCGGTTTTGTCGCAGGCGAAAGTGATTGCTATGTCCCAGTTGTGCCCGTGCACGAACGAGCAGTGCCCGTCGTGCATGTGCTGCCTGTGGGCGAAGGGAATGTCGAAGTATACTTTCCTACATGTAAGCATTTTCTGCCCCGTTCTATCCGTTTTTAACATTCGCCGATTCCGCGATTTCCTCAAAGAACATGCCGTAGTATTTTACGGCGCGTTCGATTGTCGCAAGCGGGAAGCCCTCGTTCGGCGCGTGCAGATTGTCTTCCGCAGTGAAAAGCCCGAACATTATTGAATCAAGCCCCGTGATGCGCTTGATGCGCGAAATCAGCGGAATGCTTGCGCCCTCGCGCAGGTAGAGCGGCTTTTTGCCGAACGCCGCAAGCGAGCATTTATCGACCGCGGCGAACGCGTTTGCCATTGTTTTTCCGCGGGCGTCGCAGCCGCAGTTTTTGGGGTTTACAAAGTAGGCGTCGCCCGCGGAGTCGTACTCCACGAACGAGATTTTCACGCCCTTGGGCGTGCGCTCCGCCATCGTTTTCTGGACGAGCTTCATGACCTCCTCCGTTTTTTGAGGCGCGACCGTTCGGCATGAAATTTTGCAGAAGCACTCCGACGGAATAACCGACTTCGAGCCTTCGCCCTGATAGCCGCCGCCGACTCCCGTAAATTCCACGGTCGGCAGAACGCGCACAGCCTCCGCGGGGGTGTGTCCGCGCTGGGCGTAGAGGGCGTCCACGTCGAGCAGTTTTTTTACGTAGTCGTCGCCGAAGGGATTTTTTGCGATTTCCGATTTTTCCCAGTCGTCGAGCTTCGCCAAGCCGTCGTAGAATCCGTCGATGTTTACAAGCCCGTCCGCGCCGTGGAGCGACGCGCACACTTCGAACATGGCCTGAACGGGATTGTAGACCATTCCGCCGAACATGCCCGAATGAATGTCGGTTTGTGGGCCTTTGAAAACCGCGTCGAAGCTGCCCGTGCCGCGAAGCCCGATTGTGATTATCGGGGTGTCGTGCGACGCTGCGGAGGTGTCGCTTAGCAGAAGCATGTCGTAGCCGCCGATAAGTTCGGCGTTGTCGGAAATGAATTTCGCCATGCTGGGGCTGCCGATTTCCTCTTCGCCTTCGAGCATGATTCCGAAATCGACGGGCGCGTCGGGGTGTTTGTCGAGGAACGCGAGCAGTCCGCCCAAGAGGCACGAAAACGGCCCTTTGTTGTCGGCGGTGCCGCGCCCCCAGATTTTGCCGTCCTTTATCACGGCGTCAAAGGGCTGCGTTTTCCATTTTTCGAGGGGGTCTACGGGCTGGACGTCGTAGTGCCCGTAGCAGAGTATGCGCAGTTTCGGCGCGCCCGACTTGCACGGGCGTTTTGCGAAGACAATCGGGTGGAGCGCGGTTTTGTGCAGAGTCGATTCGAAGCCGAAGCTTTCGAGCGAGTCCGACAAAAACTTTGCGCACGCCTCCACCTGTCCCGCGCGGGCAGAGTCTGCGGACACGCTTTCGAATTTCACGAGCCGCGCTATAAAATCTGTAATTTCGAATTTCATTTGTTTAGCGAATAATATACAAGTCCGAATTGCGCCAGCTGCGCGGCGGTATATGCCGCCCAGAGTATCGACGCCGTTTTGAATTTACTATCGGATAGAAATTTTAAAATGGGCTGGCACGCAAGCAAAATCGCCGCCGCTATAATAATGCAGTTTTCCTCGTCGGCGTAGAACGGCACAATCCACACGCAGACCGACGCGAAGAGCGAGAACGCAAAGCTTCTCTCGAAAGTCAGCTTGGATTTCGACGCAAGAGACGCAAACCACAGCGCGGCGCCTCCGAGATACGCCGAGACGAACGCGCAGCCGAAATGCCCCAGCAGTTTTATTTCTTCGTAGTACGGCAAAAATTTGTGCATTTTTTCTTCCTTTTCGACGGAATTTTTGCGCCGCCGAGCCGCCTTATCCAAGTGTCCAAGTCTGCCGCCAGTCCTCAAAAGCGTTTTCGAAGTCAGTATGTTTCGGCGGACAGCTTCGGGCTTTTCGCGTTCAGCCGCGAAAGAAACGGCTTGCGAAAGCCGATTCCTTTGAAGTTTTGTTTAAATCGATATAAAAAATGCGCCCCGCGAAACCGCCGGAGCGCATGGAAAAATTCAAAAAGATTCCGGCGAACCCGCCGAATTAGCGGCGTTCGAGCGCGCGCATATTCTTTGCGATTGCGTTGAATATTTGCTGGCTCTTCATCAGGTTGCCGTCGCCGTATTCGATTTTGACGTCAACTTCGTCGTTCGGAAGCTGTTTGAGGAAAACGACAATCTGAATGTCAAGCTCCGCGCGGGCGTAGACGTACCATTCGTTGTCTTTGGGGATTTGCCCTACGCGGAAAAGCTTCATGTCGCGTTCGAGCGCGATATTCGTTGCCTTGAACGCCGTGTTGATATTGCCCGAAAGCTTTCCGTGGAAAGAGCCGGTCATATTATCGTAGGTGCCCATGGGGTGGGCGGCGGAGTCTACAACAACGTTTGTGGTGCAGGCGCACACGAAGAGCGCGACCGCCGCAAATGCAAATGACAATGTTTTTTTCATAGTACTACTAATATAATAACGCTATGCGGATTTTTACAACAAAAATTTAGCCTTTTATGGTATCACCTTGTTGAGGGGATACTCAACAATGCCCTCCGCGCCGTTCGCTTTGAGCGTGGGGACGATTTCGCGCACGGTTTTTTCCTCGACAATCGTTTCGACGGCGACCCATGCGGGGTCGGACAGTTGCGAGACCGTCGGTTTGCGGAGCGCGGGGAGAGCGGCGATAATCTTGCTGAGGTTCGCCTTGGGCAGGTTCATTTTAAGACCGACCTTTGTCGCCGCGTCGAGAGCCGACTGCAACAGCATTGCGATAGACTCAATCTTTTCGCGTTTTTCGGGGTTTTCCCAAGCCGCCTTGTTGGCGATGAGCTTGGTATTTGTGTAAAGCATGGTGTCTACAATGCGCAGGTTGTTTGCGCGGAGCGACGAGCCGGTTTCGGTGATGTCGGCGATTGCGTCAACCAAGTCGGGCACTTTGACTTCCGTCGCACCCCACGAGAATTCGACTTCCGCGTTTACGCCGTTGTCGGCAAGGTACTTCTTGGTGACGTTCATCAGTTCCGTCGCGATTCTCTTGCCCTCCAAGTCTTTCACTGTCTTTATGGGCGAGTCTTCCTTTACGCAGAGAACCCAGCGCGATTTCAACGCCGTCGCCTTGCTGTAAATGAGGTCGCAAACTTCGACGACATCGCTGTTGTTTTCGAGAATCCAGTCGTAGCCCGTAAGCCCGCAGTCGAAGAAGCCCTGTTCCACATAGCGGCTGATTTCCTGTGCGCGGACGAAGCGTCCGTCGAGTTCGGGGTCGTCAATCGACGGCTTGTAGGAACGCGAGCTCTTTGTGATTTTCCAACCCGCTTTACCGAAAAGCGCGATTGTTGATTCTTCAAGACTGCCCTTGGGCAAACCTAACATTAAAAGCGGAGTACTCACTATATTTACCTGAATTTAGGTTGAACAAAAATGGTGCGGGCAGACGGAATCGGACCGACATCACCAGTTTGGAAGACTGGGGTTTTACCACTAAACTATGCCCGCTTAAATTTAAAGTTTTGAATGATTGCGTTTTTTTGCGCGGCGTCAAGCTCTTTTCTTCATTTTTTGCGCATTTAGGCAATTTATTCCGCGCCCGAAAGCGCGGGTTCGGGGCGGCGGAAATTCTCAACTGGCTACAACTCTATCGATTCCGACGGTTCGGGGATTATCACAGCGGTTTTGGGTGAACGGTCGAGAATTTCGTCCATGAACCACTCGCGCGACTCCATGCTGCCGTGGGTAAGCACAACGCAGCGCGGGTCTTTCTCCATAATGAACTCGAAAATCTCCTCCCTGTCGGCGTGCGAAGTGAGGTCGAACTTGTCGACGCGGCAGTTGACATTGCCAACATAGAATAGATCTACGAACGAAAACTGGTCGCCGTAAGCCGTTTTTTGGAGGCGCGCTGCGGGCGTGTCGGGGTCGGAATAGCCCACGAAGAAAATCGCGTTTGCGCGGTTGTCCATCATTGCCGACGCCGCAAGATAGCTCGGCGTGTGTTCAACCATCATGCCGCTTCCCAAAACGTAAATGCCCTGCGTTTCGAAGTCGCGCCCGGGGACGATTTCGCCCCTGAACGGCTTGACGCCCTCCATGTGCTGTTTGCCGAAGAAGAATGTGGACGATTTCTTCGCCCCCTTTATAAAATACTCGGCGATATCCAAGCCCAGCCCGCCCGCGAAAATCGGCACGTCGGGAATGAGTTTGCGCGCCTTTGCGTTGTGGAGAATGAACACTATTTCCTGCATGCGCCCAAGCGCGAACGCGGGAATCAGCACGCTTCCGCCGCCGCGCAAAACAAGCGATATCGACGACACCAGCCGCTCGACTTCGCTGTCGTAGGTTATCCCCTTCGGGCGCGAGTACGACCCGCGCGTTGTTTCGACGACAAGCGTATCGACCCTGCCCTCGGGCGGAACGGCCCCCTTCAAGATTCCCGACGAATGGAACGAGATGTCGCCCGAAAAGAGAATGCGCCGCTTTTTGTGCTCGAACATTACCGACGCCGCCCCCGGAATATGCCCCGCGGGCGTGAACGTGATATTTATGCGCTCGCCGTCGATTTCGAACTGCCTCTCGCGGTGGAACGCCATCGGCATTATGCGCGGTTTCAGAGCGTCGATTGACGACGAGTCGAAGAGCGGATACTCTTTGATGTCGAATTCCTCGCGCTGTTTTGCCATTACCGCGCGGGAATTGCGGAGCATGCGCGGGAGCAAATCCGCGCTTTCGTCGGCTACGAGAACGTGCGCGTGGTTTTGCTCGCGCAGAACCACGGGCAACGCGCCGCAGTGGTCGAGGTGCGTGTGCGTTATTGCGATGAAGTCGAGCGTTTCGGGCGCGACTTTCGAGAGGTTCGGCAACGCCGAAAGCCCCATGTATTTCGGGTGGAGACCGCAGTCTATCAACGCCTTGAAGCGTCCTATTTCGAGCAGGTGTCCGCTCGATCCGACGTCGATTTCCGTATTTAAATCGGTATAAATCATTTTAGCCGCCCGCCACTATCTGCATGATTTCGAGCCTATCGCCCTCGCGCAAAACGATGTCGGCAAAGGCGTCGTAGCGCATTGCCGCGCCGTTTAGCTCCACCACGCAACGCACCGCCTTCACGCCCGTGGATTCTATGAACGCCGCCACCGTCGTGTTTTCTGCGATTTCGTACTGTTTCGAATTTGCGGTAATTTTCATTGCCTTTTATGAAAGCGTTTTTTTTGTTTTTTTCAAGAAGATAACGCGCGGCGCGGTCAGCGTATGTTTGCCGAAAAATATTTGAACGCCGCATGGTCGAACATCGAGAATCGCCCTATTTCGAAGCCGCCTACGGCGACCGCGCGGATTGCAGCCGACGCCGCCCAAACGCCGCTCAAATGCGCCGCCGCGGGGAAAATCGGCAGTCCGCGCGGCGCGGGCGAGCCGTCGGATTTCGCAACGTCGCCGAAATAGAAGCCGTCGCCGAAAAGGAAATTCTGCGAGACGTAGCCCGCCGCGCTTGCGGCAATCTCGCGGATACCCGCCGCCGCGCACAGCGCCGACACTTCGGCGCGGGCTTCGAATGCGTCGGTGGCGTCTATGCAGAGCGCGGACTCGCGCAAAATCTCCGCCGAGTTCTCCGCCGAAATTTTCTCGCAAAAGAAATCGACGCGCACGTCGGGGTTCAGTCTTTTTGCGGACTCCGCCGCAAGCTCCGCCTTGAATCGCCCCTCCTGCGCCGCCGCGTATAGCGTCTGCCTGTGGAGGTTGTGGGCGGAAACGGTATCCGAATCGAACAGCGCGACGCGCCCGAAGCCCGCGCCGACAATCAGCGGCAAAACCGCGCTTCCCACGCCGCCTACCCCGACGAGCGCAACGCTCGATTCGGCAAGCCTCCGTTGTCCCTCCGCGCCGAAGTCGGGCAATGCAGTCTGCCGCGCGTATTTTTCGAAATTTTCCATGCGCAAAAGATTGTCCCGCGCGGGCGGCGCGGTCAAAAGTTTTTTTGAAAAAATCTGCGCGATTTTAAATTTTCCGCCGACCAAATGGGCAATTCCTCCGCGCCGCCGCGCAATCCGCCCGCAAAAAAAACCGCGCCCTCGGACGCGGTTTTGCGGAGTGTAAAAAAAATTCGGCTTAGTGTGCGCCGTTGTTTGCCGCCCACACCATCGCCGACGCGCCAAGAATTGCGGCGTCGCTTTCGGGAAGTTCCGACGGCAGAACGTTTACCTTGTTGCGGAACACGGGCATAAGGTTCTTTTCCATCGCGATGCGCGTGGGTTCGAGGATAAGCTCGCCGCTCTTGACTGGCCCGCCGAAAAGGAAAATCGCCGACGGACGCGAGAAGTGCACAAAGTCTCCCAAAGCGCGGCCGAGTATGCTGCCTGTAATTTGATAGGTTTCCGCCGCCGCCCTGTCGCCGGCGCGGGCTGCGTCTTCAATAACGCGAGCGTCGAGCTTTTCCCACGGAACGTTCGCGATTGCAGAGTCGCCGTTGTATTTTGCGACCATTTCCAGAAACGTGCGCTTAATGCCCGTCGCCGACGCGTACGTTTCGAGGCAGCCGCGTTTCCCGCAGCCGCAAAGGCGGCCGTTCGGCACTGCGCAGACGTGTCCGAGCTCGCCCGCGAAGCCGTCCGCGCCGAGAAGCAGCTTGCCGTCGGTGATAATGCCGGAGCCCAAGCCCGTTCCGAGCGTTATTACTATGAAGTGCGAAAGGTTGCGTCCGCCGCCGTAGATTTTTTCGCCCAGAGCCGCCGCATTTGCGTCGTTGCTCAGGCAGATTGTGTCGAAGCCGAGAGCCATGCGGAGCGTTTCGACAATCGGGACGCTTCTGCCGAACGGGAGATTCGGGGCGTATTCGATAGTGCCCGTGTAGTAGTTGCCGTTGGGCGCGCCGATACCCACGCCCTGACAGTCGCCGTCGGTGTTGGAAGTAAGGAATGTGATTGCGCGTTCGAGCGCTTCGACGTATGTGGCAAAGTCCTTATAGTCGGTCGTTTTGAAGTCGTGGCGTTTGAGAACCGTTCCCTTTTCGTCAACAACTCCGAGTTTCGTGTTTGTGCCGCCGATATCGACGCCGATTGCGTATTTCAATTTCATATTAAAAGCAAAGTTGAATGTAGTATATCGCAATCTAATTTGCACAATGTGCGCAAAATCACAATTTAAAAATAGCGTTTGCGCGAAATTTTTTCGAAAAAAATGCGCCCCCATCTTACGAAAGGGGGCGCACCAACCACTACAAACTACAAACACCTATAATTATAGACGCCGCAAAATCGTTTTTGTTCGGCAAAATTTTTATTTTTTTTCGCAAAAAATCCACAATAATATGCGGACAATGAATCAATCCAAAAGACTCGGCATTTTAGGCGGCAGTTTTGACCCCGTGCACCTCGGACACATCGCGCTTGCGCAGTCGGCGTTCGACGACGGGCGCGTAGACGAAATAGTTTTCGTCCCCGCCGCTCAGGCGCCCATGCGCGACGCCCCCGTACGCGCCGCCAGCGTCCACAGGCTTAAAATGCTCGAAATCGCCGCGTCCAAGCTTCCGTTTCCGCACTCCGCCTGCACTTTCGAGCTTGACCGCGGCGGAATCAGCTACGCCGTAGACACCGTGAAGTTTCTGTCCGAAAAATATCCGCAAAAACGCCTGCGCTGGATTCTCGGCGGCGACCACATCGCAAAGCTCCACGGCTGGAAGGACATCGACGCAATCGCGAAGCTCGCCGACTTCATCTGCGCGCGTCGCGACGGTTTCGACGCCGACACATCGAAACTTCCGCCCTCCCTGCATCTCGAATTTTTTGCCTTCGCCCCTCTGCCCCACAGTTCCACCGAAATCAGGGCGCGGCTCGCCCGCGGCGAAAAAAATCTGAAAATGCTCTTCCCCGACGTCGAAAGCGACATATTC
>JAJXPD010000088.1 GCA_021641325.1 Opitutales bacterium | reverse complement strand
AATAATAATGAAAAAATATATAAAATCACTTTTAGCAACGGCGTTCTTTGGAGTGTCGGCATTTGGCGCAAGCGGCTACGACGTCGCCGCAATCGTGTGGCCCGCGTATCACCCGGCTCCGCGTTGGAAAGAGCTTGGATTCTTCGGAGACGGCAACGGCGAATGGCAGTACGTTTACGGGGCTGTATCAAAGTTTAAGAATGATAATCAGCCGATAGTTCCGCTTTGGGGATACGAGCACGAAGACAACCCGATAGTCGTGGCGCGCAAAATCGACGCGGCACTCGCGGCGGGCATCAACGTGTTCATGTACGATTGGTATTGGTATGAGGGCAAGCCGTTCCTCGAAAACGCTCTCAATAACGGCTTCCTGAAAGCTCCAAATAACGAGCGCATGAAGTTCTTCCTGATGTACGCAAACCACAATGTCGACCACCTTTGGGACAAAAAAATCGGCAGCAAGGGCAAGCGCGAAATCATTTGGAATGCGGAAATTTCGTTCGACGAATTCAAGACGAAAATCGTTTCCCGCTGGATAGAATATTTCAAGAAGCCGAACTATTATAAAATCGACGGCAAACCCGTGTTGGCGTTGTATGCGCTTGGCATTTTTATCAATGGAATGGGCTCGCCCGAAAATGCAAAAGAAGCGTTGGATTATTTGCGCAGCGAAGTCAGAAAAGCGGGCTTCAAGGATTTGCACTTGATGTCCATCACTTGGAACGGAGTTCCCGCAGGCAGGATTCCGAACAACAGAAAGCCGCAGCCGTCGGAAGTAATAAAGTACTACAATTTCGATTCCGTCTCAATGTACAACTGGACGGGGTTGACGGCAGGCAATCGCACCTACATCGACATCTTTGAGGAGACAATCGCCACTTACGACAAGCTTCAGAAAGATTACGGAAAGTTTTATCCCGTTGTTTCGACGGGTTGGGACACGAATCCGCGCTATCCCGACAATGAAAAAATGCCGATTGTTTTGAACAAGAATCCCGCCGATTATGAAATCGCGCTACGCAAAACAAAAGAATGGGTAGATAAGAACACGCCGAAGGGCGAGCAAAAGTTTATTCTCATCAACGCGTGGAACGAGTGGACGGAAGGCGGATACCTCGAACCCGACAAGACCTACGGATACGGGTACCTCAACGCGACAGCCCGCGTATTCGGCGGCAGCGGTCAGGCAACAGAATCTGAAAAATAAAGAAGCCTCTTGTGGAATTGAACCCGGGGCTGAAATCAAAAAACGAAACCCCCGTTGGGGCATTGTGAAGAGTGGCAAGGCAAACCTTGCCGCTCGTTTTTTTGGACACAAAAAAACCGACCGCTTGTTGCGTTCGGTAAAAAAGGCGTGGATCGGAATCGAACCGATGATGAAGCTTTTGCAGAGCCTTGCCTTACCACTTGGCTACCACGCCGAATAAATTAAAGTTTTGCATTTAAGCGCACGCTCGCGCCCAATGCAAGCCTTTTTTTATTTGAGTGGGATTTTCAGCAGGATTTTTTTCACCGCGTGCTGTTTGCCTGTGTGCAGGCTTGGCTTGTGGGCGTCGTCGGGGAAAAACACCGCAAATTCGCCCGCCTTCAAGACCGACGCCTCCGCCGATTCCGACTTCTCGAAATCCGCGCTGTCGTAAAATTCAACGTCCTTTTCGGCGTTGTAGGGCTCGGTGATTTTGAAGATTTTTTTGTCGGCGAAAAAGAATTTTTCCTCGCCCTCGGCGACGTACTGAATGTCGATGTATTTTTCGTGCGCCTCCATGCGCTTTTCCGCCGCCGCGCGGGTTGTGTACGACTGCACCATGCGCTTTATGCCGTCGAATTCCGTCGCGCCGTCGGGCTGGTCGGCGGGCGTGTCGAGAATGATTTTGAAGGCTCTTTTGAATTCGGGGTGGGCGTTTTCGTAGAGCGACAGATTGCGGATATTGTCTTTTATCATGTTATTTTTTGCAGATTAAAAATCTTTCGCGCTTGGAGAGGTCGGGGAGGGCGCGGGCTTCCGAAAAGCCGAATTTTTCGACGGCCTCCCGCGCGAGGATTTGCGGCTGCCCAAGCCCGCATTCGCACGCGATGAATCCGCCGTCGAGCAGGTGCTCCCGCGC
This sequence comes from Opitutales bacterium, assembly GCA_021641325.1. Lineage (GTDB taxonomy): Bacteria > Verrucomicrobiota > Verrucomicrobiia > Opitutales > Intestinicryptomonadaceae > Merdousia. The sequence goes on along the minus strand of JAJXPD010000088.1, from coordinate 6,808 downwards.
TTCGGATAGGATTTTCCTCAGGTCGCGCAGTCCGCCGTCGGGCGACGACAGCGCGGAGGGGGGGTCGTAGTTCCGCACTTCGGGCTGGGCTTCGCGCACTTCGGATTCGTCGAGATAGGGCGGGTTCGCCAAAATCAGATTGTATGATTTTTTGATGTTTTCGAACCAGTCCGATTTTACGATATTTATTTTTAGTTTGAGCGATTCCGCGTTTTCGGCCGCGAGCGAAATTGCGGCGTCGGAAATTTCCGCCGCGTCGACCGACGCGTTCGGACACGCAGACGCCATCGCCAGCGCGATTGCGCCCGACCCCGTGCCGAGGTCGAGAATTTCGGGCTTAGCGGAGGTGTCGGGGAGGAGTTTTTCGACCGCGATTTCGCAGAGCGTTTCGGTTTCGTGGCGCGGCACAAGGGCGCGGGCGTCGCATTTAAGCGTCAGCCCGAAGAAGTCTACCGAGCCTATTATGTGTTGCAGCGGCTCGCGCCTTGCGCGGCGTTTCGCCATTTCGCGGAAGGGCGCAAGCTTGGCTTCGGGGAGCGGCTCTTCGAAGCGCAGAAACAGTTCGAGCCTCTTGCAGCCGAGCGCGTGCGCAAGGAGCAGTTCGGCGTCGAGCTTGGGCGTCTCGATACCCTTTGCGGCGAAGTATCCCGCGCATTTTTGCAGAATTTCGAGAACGCTTTGCACGTCTTATTTTTCCGTCAGAGCCTTGACTTTTTGGACGTAGTCCGCCTCTTCAAGGGCGCGGATCATTTCGTCGATGTCGCCGTCCATGAACTGCGGCAGCGAGTGGATTGTCATGCCGATTCGGTGGTCGGTAATGCGGCTTTGCGGGTAGTTGTATGTTCTGATTCGCTCAGAGCGGTCGCCCGAGCCGATTTGTTCGCGGCGGTTTGCGGCGTATTTGTCGTGCTCTTCCTGCTGTTTCATTTCGAGCAGGCGCGAGCGCAGAACTTTGAGTGCCTTTGTCTTGTTTTTGAGCTGCGAGCGTTCGTCGGCGCATTTTACAATCATGCCCGTGGGCTTGTGGAGAATCTGAACGGCAGAGTCTGTCGTGTTGACGCCCTGCCCTCCGGGGCCGCTTGCGCGCGCGATTGAAATTTCGATGTCGTTGGGGTCTATGTGAATGTCGACCTCCTCGGCTTCTGGGAGAACCGCGACCGTCGCCGCCGACGTGTGGATTCTGCCAGCCGCCTCCGTCACGGGCACGCGCTGCACGCGGTGCGTTCCGCATTCGTATTTCATCGAGCGGTAGACGTCCGTTCCCGAAAGCAGGAAGCAGATTTCCTTGAAGCCGCCCGCGGGCGATTCGCTGGAGCTTAGGTTTTCAACCTTCCAGCCGCGCGAGTCGGCATAGCGGCAGTACATTCTGTAAAGGTCGGCGGCGAACAGCGACGCCTCGTCTCCGCCCGTGCCCGCGCGAATTTCCACGACAGTATTGCGCGAGTCGGTGGGGTCGGCGGGAATCATCATTTTGAGGATTTCGTTTTTCGTGGGTTCGAATTTCGCTTCAAGCTCGGCGATGTCCTCCCGCGCAAGCTCGACAAATTCGGGGTCGGCGTTTTCCTCGATGATTTTTTTGTTTTCCTCTATTTGTTCGCGCTCCTTTTCGAGCTGTTCGTAGAGGTCTTTCAGTTTGGAAAGTTGCTGGTGTTCTCGCGAGACCGCGCTTGCGGCGCGTTGGTCGTTATAGAAATCCGACTCCGCCATTTTTTTGTCCAAATCGGCGAGCCTGTCGAGAAAAGGTTTGATTGGTGGTATGCCTTCCATTGTCCGAATCTCTAAAAAAAAACCTCAACTTGCAAGAAAATACGCAGACTTCCGCCGCCCGCGTCCCAAAATAAACTTGTAAACGCGCCCCGATTTTTACGATAATGCCCGCATGGATAAAAAAGATTCCGAACAGTATTACGGCATTGTCCGCGAAGTCGCGCAGGCGGCGGGCGACAGGCTCAAAAAAATTTCCGAACGCCGCGTCAATTCGGACGCAGGCAACGACGTAAAACTTCAAGAGGACGTGGAAAGCGAACTGTTTATCCGCGAAAAGCTCGCGGCCACCGGCGTGCGCGTCGTGGGCGAGGAAAAGGGCGGCGACGCCTCTCTGCTTTCTTCGGGCGAATTGTACTGGGTTGTCGATCCCATCGACGGCACCTACAACTTTTTGCGCGGTATCCCAGGTGTGTGCGTGAGCATCGGGCTGATGTCGGGACTTACTCCCGTGGTCGGCGCGATTTACGATTTCACCCGCAACGAGCTGTTCTTAGGAGGCAAGGGCTTCCCGCTTACGGTAAACGGCGAAAAGGTCTCGCCGAAATGGGCGAAGAGCGTCTCGCAGGGAGTCCTCATGACGGGCTTTCCGAGCGCGACGGACTACTCGGACGACAACCTCAAACGCTTCGTCATGGCGGCGCAGAAGTTCAAGAAAGTCAGAATGTGCGGCAGCGCGGCGTGCGCAATGGCGTGGGTGGCGTCGGGACGCGCGGACTCGTACCATGAAGAGCGTCTGTATTTGTGGGACGTCGCGGGCGGGCTTTCGCTGATGGAGTCGGTCGGCGCGGCGTACGAAGTCGTTCCGCAGGGCATACCCGAAAAGCCTTTCTGCATTTCGATTCGCGCGGCGGCAAACAGGGAATTTTTTATCTAAAATGAAAAGCGAAAAATTTAAATCACACCTCGTCCGACGCCTCACTTGGGGCGACCTCGACGAAAAATATCTCGAAAATCTCGTCCGCACGGCTCGCGCCGAGGACATCGAAGGCGCGGGGCTGAAAGTAAAGCCCGCCCGCTGCGCCGACATCACGACGGCGACGATTACGCCGCGCTCCGAAATAAGGTCGTTTCTCGTCGCCCGACGCGAAATGATTATGTGCGGAATCAACCTCATTCCTATTATCCTCAAAGTCTACGAATCGACGGTTGACGGCGAAACGTGCGCATTCACGCCCTTTGTCTCCGACGGCGACCGCGTTGAAAAGGGCGGGCAAATCGGGGAAATTTCGGGGTCTGCCCGCATTATTTTGCAGGCGGAGCGCATAATGCTCAATTTCATTCAGAGGCTTTCGGGCGTGGCGACGGTCACGGCGGAGTACGTCAAGGCTTTGGGAGATTCCAAGACGCGCCTGCTCGACACCCGCAAGACGACGCCCTGTCTGCGCGTTCTCGAAAAATACGCGTTCGCCTGCGGCGGCGGTTTCAACCACAGAATAGGGCTGTTCGACCGCGTAATGCTCAAAGACAACCACCTTGTCGCCGCCCGCGCCGTCACGGGCGACATGCTCGCGAACGCCGTAAGGCTTGCCAAAGACGAAAATCCCGACGTCGCGGTCGAAGTGGAGGTCGATTCGCTTTTGCAAATCCAGCCCGTTCTCGACGCCGACGCCGACGTAATCATGCTCGACAACTTCTCGTACGCCGATCTCAAAACCGCCGTCGATATGATTGGCGACAAGGCTTGGACGGAGGCTTCGGGGGGCGTCAAACTCGACAACATCGGCGCGATTGCCCGCATCGGTCCCGACTTCGTCTCGACCGCCGCGCCCGTGCATTCGGGTCGCTGGATTGACATCGGCTTGGACTCGTAGAATCTCCGCGTCTTAAACGCAAAAAACCGCGCGCCATGCGACGCGCGGTTTTTTTATGGGGCGGGGGAAATTTTAGCTGCGCTTGAAAACTACGAGCGCGAAGTATTCGGTGTAGTTTTGCTCGCGCTGCACGGAAACGGCAAGAGACGCGCTCTTTATTTCGAGCTTGTTTTCGAGCGCGTACATTGCAATTTGCTCGTCGAGTTTTGTGGCGTCGGAGGCTACGAACGATTTTGCAAAAGTCGCCATGTTTTTCTGGGCGGCTTCGAGGTCGAATTTGCTTCCTTTTTTCATTGCCGCCGCGTCCGCGCAAAATGCGAAAGCGGGAAGCATGGCAAGTATAAGTAGAAAACGTTTCATTTTGTCATTGTCTGTTGCCCGCCGATTTTTTGCAAGACATATTTATTTGCGGCGGGCGTGTGCAAAAACGGCGGTTTGCAGTTCGTTTCGCGGGCTTGTTCCCATGCAAACGGTGGTTTGCTCCGCCGTTCGGGGGACGTTTTGTCGTGCGCGGCTTGCCGTCGGAAAATCGGCATTGCGGCGTTTTCTATCGGAGCTTTGCGTCTCGGTCTGGCGGTACGCCGTGTGCGCGGGCATTAGTTGCAGTTTGCGCGCAATGGCGTGGGCATTGCTTGCGCATTCCGCGTTTTTATTGGGTGCAAAAAAACGGACTCCCTGCGGTGTCCGTTCCTTCGCGAAAATTTACGTCTCTTGTTATTTGTAGAATTCGGTGATTTGCATGAGTAGGTAGCTGTGCTCGTCGCGCGAAATCTTGCCGTCTTTTCTCAACTGGTCTACTTTCAAAATCGCGCCCGCCATGTCTTCGAAGGGCTTTACGCCTTTCGTCGCGGGGAGGAATGCGGGTTTGAGCGACTGGTTCACGGGGGCGGGCGTCAATTTCTTGTAGTAGCCCATGTCAACCAGAGGACCGAACTTTACGAGGGGATTGGCGCGAACCGAGGCGAGGCTGACCGTCTGGTCTTTATAGCCTTCCTTTACGAGCTTGATTTCGTAGACGCTTTTGGTGTCGAGCGAGAGGACTGTGGGGGTCTGTCCTGCAAGTTCGCCGTTGACGAACACTTTTGCGCCCGACGGAATGCTGTCCACCGAAACGTCTTCCGTGAACGTCATTGTGGAGCATGCCGAAAGAAGTGCTGCTGCAAACGAAAGAAGGAGTATTTTTTTCATAAAGGGTTTTGTTGTAGATTTATTGCGGTTGATTGGTTGACAATGTGCCATTCATTTTGTGTTCAGTCAAGCTTTTTGCTTAAAAAAACGCTAAAATGTCGGTTTTATTACAGTTTGGACAGCTCTTTTGAGCGTTTTTCTGCGGCTTTGAGCGCGTCGGCGACCGTTTTGCGGAAGCCGCTCTTTTCGAAAACGTCGAGAGCCGCGAGCGTCGTACCCCCCGGGCTTGACACCGCGATTCGCAGTTCGTCCGCGCTCAGGGGCGATTTTTCGAGCAACACCGCCGAGCCTACGAGCGTGCGTTCGACGAGTTTTTTTGCCTCTTCGTCCGAAAAGCCTATTTCCCTTGCGCCGGCAATCATTGCCGCAGCGAATTCGAAGATGTAGCCCGGGCCGCTTCCCGAAAGCGCGGTTACGGCGTCGAGACGCGCCTCCTCTATTTCCATGTATTCGCCGATTGCAGAAAGCACCGTGTCTACCGTTTTCTTTTCGTCGTCCGCAAGGGGCGATTCGGGCGCGTAGCACGAGATTCCCAGCGAAATTTGCGCGGGCATGTTCGGCATTACCCTCACGATTTTCCCGACGTTCGGGAAGCACTCGCGCAGGCGGGCAATCGAAGTTCCCGCGAGAATCGACACAAGCACCTTGCTCTTTGCCGACTTCCCCGCCGCCGCAACGTCTTTGAGCTGCTGGGGCTTGCACGCGGCGACAATCGTTTCGGACTGCGCGAAGAGCGATTCGAGGCTGTCGGCGAGCGCAATCGACGTTTCCGCCGAGAGTTTTTTGCCCGTGTCGTCGTTGCCGCACGAGCACGCCACTTCGGCGGCGGACACCTTGCCGCTCGCCAAAATTCCGTGGATAATTGCGCCTGCCATTTTGCCTGCGCCTATGAAGCCGAATTTTTTCATTCTTTTATGCGATTAAAGTTGTTTTACAAATTCCTTCGCCAAGTGCGATAGGAATTTCGGCGCCCTGTTTTGCGCCTCCACGAGGTTCGGGGCGAGGGGCAGAATCTGCCCGATTTTCGCGTTGGGGATTCCCATTTCGTCGATGTCCTTTTGCGAGAGCGTGGAAGAGCCGCAGAAAATCCACACGGGTTTTTTGTGTTTCGCCGCGAGTTTCGCGAGCGCGTACGGGCCTTTGCCCTGCTTGTCGGTCGCGTCGAAGACGCCTTCGCCCGTGATTACGATGTTCGAGTTTTTCACCGCCGTTTCGAGGTCGGCGTATTTTGCGAACAGCTCGAAGCCGCTCACGCGCTTGGCGTTTAGGAAAGTCATCAAACCGTATCCGCAGCCGCCCGCCGAGCCTGCGCCCGCCTGTTCGTGCGCGCTTTTGCCCACGCATTTTTTTGCGACTTCCGTGAGGCGTTTCATGTTCCGTTCGAGAGCCTCCGCCTGTTCTTTCGTCGCGCCCTTTTGTTCGGCGTAGGCGAGAGCCGCGCCCGTCTTGCCGAGCAGCGGGTTGCCGACGTCGGTCGCAACGACGAACTTTGTTGAAAACTTCTTTTCTGGCGGCACGATTTTATCGAGCTTCGCAAGCCCCTCGCCAGTCGGTTCGATGTCTTTGCCGTCCTTGTCCAAAAATTTGAAGCCGAGGGGAATGAGAAGCCCTATGCCGCCGTCGTTTGTCGCGCTTCCGCCGACGCCCACGATAATCGTTTTGTAGCCGCGTTCGACGAGTTTTTCGAGAATCTGTCCCGAACCTATGTTCGTAAGCTTTGCGGGGTTGCGCTCCTGCTCCGAAACGAGGTTGATTCCCGACGCCTCCGTAAGCCCTACAAGAGCCGTGGATTCGTCAAGCAGGGCGCATTTTGCCGTGAGCACCTGCCCCGTGGGGTCGATAGTTTTGAGCCTTATGACCTTAGAGCCTTTTATTGCCTTCGAAACTGTGTCTACAAAGCCGTCGCCGCCGTCGGTGAGCGTGTATTCGGAAATCTGGGCGTCTTTCGATTCGGCGAGAATCCCCATTTTTATGGCGTGCGCAGCCTGACTCGCCGAGAGCGAGCCGCGGAATTTATCGGGTGCTACCAAGAATTTCAGTGT
>JAJXPD010000087.1 GCA_021641325.1 Opitutales bacterium | reverse complement strand
AGTGCGCTTAATGCGCACGGAGGAGGACGTGAACGAAAACGAGGAGCATTTCGTTTCCGTCGAGGCGCGAGTCGCTTCGCTCCCGCGTGGGTGGGGCGGGCGCGTATTTCGCTTGTTGCGCTTTCGCGTTGGGAGGGGCGATAGCTTATGCCGATTCGTTTATGTTTTGCGGCGGAAATTGCCGCGCTTGCGTTGTTGTTTGTCCTTGCTCGGTTGGGGGAATTCTGCTTTGTCGCATTCCTGTTCGTAGGGTAGGTAGTACGCTTATGTTGTTTGTCCTGCGTTTGTGTGGCTGGGGCGGCATTTTATTTGTCGTGCTTCATTTTCGTGTAGGAGGGAATATTTACACGCGTACGTCGTTTGTCTCGTTATGCCTGCGTTGCTTTTGCTCGATGATTGTTGGCGGTATTTCTTGACCCGACGGTTGGGGTAGGATAGAAATTCTGCGATGTCGGCATTAATTGCAGCTTGCGCACTAATGGGGATTTCCGCCGCCGCGTGGATTTTCTTTCGCCGCGGCACGGGTTTTATTGCCGCCACGCTCAAAAGTGTGCCCGCCGTATGTGCGGCGATGGGGCTTATTGCGCCGTTTTCCGTGGTGGGCGCGTGGCGCGTCATTCCTCCAATTCCGAACTTTCTTACGCCGATTATTGCGGGAATTTTGCCTGTGTTTTGTGCGGGCTTTCTTGCCCATATGTTTTACGCGCGCAAGTGCGGATTCTCTTTTTTCAAAACGTTGTTGTCTTTTGCGGCGGGGGTTCTTATTTCGGCGGCGGTTGCGGCTGCGGTGTTTGCGGTGTCGCTGTGGGCATTGTTTACGATGTGGGAATCAGTCGAAATTCCCGCCGAGCCGAAATTCGAATTGCAGCTTAAAAGAAAGCCCGCGCTTTGTCCCGAATTCGACAGGCGCGTGAAATTTGAAAGCGGCAAAACCGTCGGAATTTCTCTCGACACTTGCGGGCGCGGAAATTTCTCCGTCTACGCGTTGCGGAACGGCGCGGTATACTTTGAGTCGGAGTATGAAAAATACATAATCGACTCCCGCGCCGAAAAAGTCTGCGAAGTGCTTGGCGCAAACGTCGCCGAGCTTAAAGGCGGTTTGATAAACGGGCGTTGGGGCGCGGAGGGAAAAGTATCGTACGAAGTTTACGGTTGCGGCGGCGAAGAAACTTTCGAAAGCCAAACCTCGCCGCTCGGCGACGCGCTCGAAAACAAAAGGAAAATCGGCGACCTGCGCACTCTGCGATTCATTCCCGAAACGCCGAACTGAATTGGGTATTGCGGCGCAAAAAAAACGGCGGAGAATGAGTCCGCCGTTTGTGGTTGCGATGTGTTTGATTTATTTCCCGTAGCGCGTTTTATAGAGTTTATAGCCTATTTCGCGCGCTTTGTTGATTGTTTCGGGGTAGGGCTGGTCGGCGACGTCGGTGAAGCCCACTTGGAAGTTTTCGCCGTCGAAGCGTCCCGCCGTGCACTGGTCGGAGAACTGGTGCCAGTGTGTGCCCACTATTGCGGGGTTTTCAAGTGCCGATTTGACGTAGTCGTAGTAGTGCTGTCCGCGGTCTTTCTGGTCTTTCACCAGCACAAGCGACGGGTGGAAAAGCCCCCTGTCGAGCGCGCCGAAGTGGAATTCGCCAATCATGATTGGCTTGTCCACGCCTTCGGGAAGCTTGAGCGTTGCGAGAGAGTCTGAATAGCGGTTGTAGCTTACGATGTCGCAGTATTTGCCCGCCTGCCGCAGCGCGATTTCGTTCGACCCCGCAAAGCGGCAGCCCATGTAGAGCATGTGCGGCACGCGCGCCTTGATTGTGTCGCGAATGGTTTTGAAATAATTGCCGATGAATTTTTCGGAGAACGCGGAGAGGTCTTTTTTGTCGGCGTTTACGGGGTTTTTGTCGTTGGCGAGGAAGTCGTCCCACGATTTGAAGTTTGTCTTCCATGCCTTGTTGAGCGCGGCGATGTCGCCGTATTTGGCTTTGAGGTCTTTTGCGAACTCGATTTTTGCGGGCAGGTCGGCGGGCGAAATCGATACATTTCTGCCAATCGTATCTGGGCTGCCCCAGTGGTGCTCGTTGTCCACGAAATAGCCTATGCAGAACGGGTCTTCGAGCTGTTCGGCGCGGCGGTCGAGGTTGTCGTTTATACTTTTGACGAACGACGCGTCCCACGGGTCGGCAATCGGCCACCACCAGCCTTCGTGTCCTGAAATCGGGCGCGAATGGATTTCGAAGCGTTCGGCGTAGGGCGTCTTTTTTTGCATGAATATGAATGAATCCGACGAGTTCGCTATCGTGTTAAGCCCCCAGCTGCGGAGTCTGCGGTGGGCGGAGTCCGCGAATTTTTCGCGCCACTGTTTGCCGTATTTGCGGTAGATGTTTGCGGCGGAGAAGTCGTAGGTTTTTTTCAGTCCGCGCTTGGTGTAGTAGGGCGCGAGAAGCTCGTCTTTTGTCGTGTAGAAGAGGGCGAATTCGTCGTCCTTCTTGGGGAGGTTTTCGAAGTAGTATTCGCGTCCGTCGAGGGGCGTGATTGCGCTCGACGGAGAGACCCTGACTATGCCGTGCGACCAGAACAGCCTGCCTTCGGGGTCTACGAGCCACCATTTGCCGTCCACTTTTTGCACGCGGAAGTGCCCCGTTGCCTCCAACTTCGGGCCGTTCGCCCAGCCGCCGTATTTTGTCCAGCCTTCGGGCGACTGCGGGTTTGCGGAGAGGTCTTTCTCTTCTTCGGCGACCGCCTTTTTGATGTCGGCGTCGGTGCGGATTTTCCCTTTCCAGTCGCCGAATTTGAACTGTCCGTATTTGTCGATGAACGGAAAGAACTGCTCCCTTGTGTACGAAAAGTATTCGGGGTATTTTTTCGCCGAAGTGTCGAGGGCTACGATTTTCTTTATCCTGATTTTCGCGCCGGCGTTGCGCGAGAGCATTGTGAGCCTTTTGATTTTTGAAAAGTTTTTCGGGAACGAAATTCTGTCGCCGCGGAAGAACGGGTTTGTGCGCATGATTTTCATGTCGTCGAGAATTTCTGGGTGCGCGGGTACGGGCGGGTAGGAGATTACCGCCGAGCCTTTTTCGCCCTTGGCGACGCGGTAGGAGGCGACCGACGGGTTTCCGTCGCGCTCCGTCGCCGTGCCGTCGTTGATTCTGATTCTCACAACGTCGCCGGATTCGCCGACGCTTTCGAACTCCACGAGGAAGTCGAGGTTTTTCGACAAGTCCCAATCGCCGTTGACTACCAGCGGCGTTTTGCGCGTAAGCTCGAACGGCTTGCCGTCGGGAGAGTTTGATGCGTCGTAAATTGTGATTCCTCTTTCTTCGCAGCCGGCCAGCCCGAGAACGAATGCGGCGGCGGCGAAAATCTTCCCCAATAAAGCGTATTTCTTCTTCATAGATTGAAGATTATCGCATTTTGTCCCGATTTTGTCCAAACTTAAAAACGGGTATGTTTTGCGCAAACGGGTATTCTGCGCGTCTGCGCGTCGGAATTTTGGGCGCGGCGGGCTTAAAATTCGAATTCCCTGTTGACGGGCGGAAGTTCGGGCGGGAAGTCGTCTTTCGACTTCGGGTTGTGGATATGTTTCGGCGGCTTGCCGAGGCGCGTTTCGACGTCTTCGTCGATTTCGCGGATAATCCTTTCGCAGATTTTTCTGACGTGCATTTGCAGCCAGATTGCCGTGGACGATTCGGGCGTGTAGTTGTTCGGCCCGTAGGCGTCTATTCTGTCGCTTTCGAGGAGCATGTCGTTCTGCTCGAATTCCGCCTCGCTGCCCTCGCTGTAAACGGCGAAGGTTTTGCCGCCGCCCTTTTTGACGACCGAAAATACCGGAACGTCGCTCGGCCCGTCCGCGACGTAAATCATGTTGCGTATCGGCACGCGCCTGTCGGCGGGGTCGATGTGCGAGTTTACGTCTATTGCGGGGTTTTTGTTTGTGCCCTTGTTGATTTCGAAAATGAAGCGCGTCTTGATTGTGTTGTCCACAATCATGCCGATTTGGTTGATTTGCGTCGATGCCGCGTCGAATTTGAATTCGGGCTGTTTAGAGAAATACGGCGGCATCGGCTCTTCGAGAAATTCGCAGCCGAAAATTCCGTCAACATACTGGGCGATTTTGCTGCCGCGTATCATTTCGGCAAGTCCCGTGCTCACAATGTAGTGTTCGAGCGCAATGTCGGCGTTGCGCGACTTTGCAATCTTCTTTACGGTGTCGCGCAGCGACGTGAAAAGCGACGGTATCCCCGGACAGAATTGCAGCTTTCCTCCGAGCCTTTTGAGCTTTGCGTTGCTCAGCCCCTGCATGTAGCCCGCCTTGACGAATGTCAGCAGGTGGTTGAGGTAGACCGTTTCGGGCGACACCCTTATTCCGCGTTCGGCGTAGATTTGGGGAAGCATGTTGACTTCGCGCCAAAACGTTTTTTCGTCAACGTCGTACTCCTTGAAGATGGGCGTCTGCATGTATGCGGGGATAAGTGTCTTGTCGAAATCCCAAATGCAGGCGACGACGTTGCTCGAACGCATTGAAGTGTCGGTTTTTCTATTCATCGTCCCAAACTAAAACAGAATGTTTTTTTCTTTGCAAGTATCTTCGTTTTTTTGAAAATGCGAAAATATGTCGGACACAAAGGACACAAAGGACACAAAAGACGGGCTTGCGCCCCGCTCCAAAAACGCGGCAAACCGCCGCGCGCGCGGGCTTGTCGTGTCGGTTTTGCACGACATCAGCAAGACCGCCGTCCGCATGAAGGACGTCTCGCTGCTTCTGCGCGAAGTGCTCGACATTCTCTTCGACTGCATGAACCTCACGCGCGGCACGGTAACCCTGCGCAACGGCGATTTGCTCACAATCTGCGCTTCGCACGGGCTTAGCGACGAAGAGCGCAAGCGCGGCGTTTACCGCATGGGCGAGGGCGTTACGGGCGACGTCGCCGCGCGGGGAGTCTCGCGCGTGGTGCCCGACATTTCCAAAAGCCCCGACTTCCTCAACCGCACGCTGAGCCGCACGATGTCGTCCAAAACCGCCTTCCTTTGCGTGCCGATTTTCAGCAGGGGCAACGTCATCGGCACTCTCAGCATTGACAGAACCGACCCCACAAAATACGTCCTGCGGCGCGACCTCAAACTTCTCGAAACAATCGCCAACATCATTTCCGACGCCGTGACCGTCCTTTTCTTGGAGCGCGAGGAGACCGAAAAGCTCAATTCCGAAAACCGCGAGCTGCGCAACAAAATCGACCTCCAACTGCGTCCCGAAAACGCGATAGGCAACACCGCCGCGATGATTAAAACATACGAGCTTATCGCGAAGGCGGGCGAGGGGAATTCGCACGTTCTCGTGCGCGGGGAGGTCGGCGCGGGCAAGGATTTCGCCATGCGGGCAATCGCAAACCGCCCGCGCTGGAAGGACAAGCCGCTTGAAATTCTCGACTGCTCCACCATGCGCGACTCGCTCATAGACGCCGAGCTTTTCGGCGCGGACAGCCCCCGCCGCACGGGGCTTCTCGAAAAGGCGGACGGCGGCATTGTCTACCTCGACTCTATAGGGCTTATCGGCAAGCCGCTTCAAATAAAGCTTCTGAAATATCTGGCGTCGGGCGAATATGTGCGTTCCGGCGGAACGGAGACGCTGAAATCCTCCGCGCGGATAATCGCCTCCACTTCGGGCGACTTGGAGGGGCGCATGCGCGACGGCATAATCCGCCCCGACTTCTACTACCAGCTTTCGATTTTCACAATCTCGATTCCCCCCCTGCGCCGCCGCCGCCGCGACATTCCCGCGCTCGCAAAATTCTTCCTCCAAAAACACGCGCGTCTGCGCGGCAAAAAAGTGATTTCAATCAGCGCGGGCGCAATGAACATGCTCTGCGCATACCACTGGCCGAGCAACGTGCGCGAGCTTGAAAACTGCATAGAACGCGCGGTGATAATCGCGGCGGGGCAGTCGATTACCGAGTCCGACTTGCCGCCGTCGCTCCAAACGCCGCAGTCCACAAATACCTCCAAGCTGAAAACGGAGGACAACATAGACTTCGCCAAGATGGTTGCCGAATTCGAGCGCGAAATCATCGTGGAAGTCCTTGCGGCAAACGGCGGCAACGCCTCCGCCGCAGCCCGACAGCTTTCGGTTTCGCGCCGCATTTTAAACTACAAAATAGCGCAGCTTGGCATTGCGCCGAAGTCTTTCAAACCCCTGAAAAAATAGGCTAATGAACGCGGACGCGTTTTCGGGTTTCGCGCCGCATTGACGCTTTGAATGTCCCCGCCGTTTGATTTTTTAGGCGTCAGATTTTTTTACCGCGCGCCGACCGAGAGTTTTTTTGCGCGTTTTTGAAGCTCCACAAACGCCGCCCAGTGGTAGATTGCCCCGCAGCTTGCGCATTTGTCGTAGTCGATTTTTGCGACCGCCTTTTCGTAGAGCGATTCTATCGGTTCGGGAATTTCGCCGCGCGGGGCGATTGCCGCAACGAGCGCGATTTCGCCCGTGTCGCGTATTGTCCGCCAGACATCGCGCGACTTTCCGAGTTTGGGTATGTTGTAGCCGTTTCTGACTTCCGTTTTTTCGGGCTTGCGCCAGTCGCCGTAGGGCGTTTCAAGCTCGGCGTCGTCGAAGCGTTTTTCGAGCCTCGGCGCGAGTTCGGCGCACAGCTTCGGCAGCTTCGACATCAGTTTTTCTATCCGCGATTTCAGCGCGGGGTCGCTCTCGGTTTCGCGCAGCAGTTCGAGCGAAATCTGCATTTGCAAAAAAGAGTAAATCGGCGTGTACGGCGCGATTTTTATCCGCTCCGAAACGGCGACCGCTTCCCCGATTCCGCTTCTGTAAAGCGAGTAATATTCGGGCTTTCCCGAAACGTCCCACGCGGCGGCGTACGCCATCGAAAGCCGCGCGGCGACATGAGGGCGTTCCGTCGTGAAGCGGCTTATGCGGAGGGCGCAGGGCTTGCCGTCGAGGCGCAGGGAGTCGAAGTCGTTCTCGGCGACCACGTTTCTGCGCAGGCGTTCGGCTATTCTTATCAGCGCGTTTTTCGCCCGCTTGCGCCCCTCGGCGTCGGACACCGCGCTTTTGCAGTATTTCCAAAGTCCGTGAATGCAGTGCGTGTACTGGTCTACCGACGAATTTATGTATACGCTCCTGCCGTCCTCTACGCACAGCCCGCGGGCGACGAACCCGTCGGGAAGCACGAGGCTTTCAAGCCCCTCGGCGACGAGCTTTGCGCGCGCGGCGGTTTGCGGGTCGGGCGACATCTCGTATTTGTCGGCAAGCGCGGCGAGAACCGTTCCGCCGAGAATTGCGCAGTCTTCCATTCCCGTGGCGTATCCGCACGGATTGGGGTACTGCCGCCCGACCTCCTCCGCCGTCGGCAGATGGCTCTGGCAGGTTTTTTCGTCGAACGAGCTTAGGCATTCGTAGAAAAGTTTTGTTTTGGGAACGAAGAAGCGCGACCACATCACGCGTTCGGCGTCGGCGATTTTTTCCGCCGAAACCCCGAACGCCTGCGCCGCCGCGACCGCAAGCATGACCGCCGTAAACAATGTCCTCATGCGTCGGGAGTGTTTCAAAATTCCGCCCGAAACGCAAAACAATTTTCGGGCTTCCCGCCGCCGTCCGTTATTGCTTGACTCGCCCGCGCCGCCGCGGAAAATCGGCGCGATATGTCCATGGAAAGATTCAAAAAACCGAATGCCGAAGCAATGAAGAAACTCGATGCGCTTGCCGCAAACCTGCGCGCGCGCAAGTTCGAGCAGCTTGGCTATCCGTTCGACCAGGAAACGAGCCTCGCGGGCTTCTACCAGTGGCTCGTCGATACGGGGCTGTGCGACCTCACCCTCATCAACGTCGGCGACCCCTACAAAACGCAGTGGGACATGCTCCACACCGACGAGTTCGAACGCGCGTGCATCGACTTTGTCGCCGACTCCTTCGGCTTCGGCGGCGACCACTGGGGCGTGATTTCAAACGGCGGCACCGACGGCAACATGCACGGCGTCTACTTCGGCAGAACCGCGCTCGCGGCGAAGTCGGACATTCCGCCCGTCCTCTACGTCTCGGACGAGGCCCACTATTCGGTCAAGAAACTCGGAGACATTCTCGACATCGAAACGCGCACAATCCGCGCCCACGAGTCGGGCGAAATGGACGTCTCCGATCTCGAAAAGAAACTCGCGCCCGACCGCCCCGCGCTCATCGCAATCGCAATCGGCGGCACTTTCAAGGGGGCTATCGACGACCAGCGCGCAATCGACGAGGTCGTCAAAAAAGTCAATCCGCCCTTCGTCTACAAGCACCTCGACGCCGCGCTCTTCGGCGGCTATCTGCCTTTCCTCGACGACCCCAAAGCCCGCGAAATCCTCGACGCAAGCGTAATGGGCTTCGACTCAATCGCCGTTTCGGGACACAAGTTCTACGGGCTGAACGAGCCGGCGGGAATTTTCGTCTGCCGCAGGGAGATTTTGTCGCACGTGCAAAACAACCCCGTGCCCTACCTCAACGGGGTCATTCCCACAATTTCGTGTTCCAGAAGCGGTTTCGACGCCCTCAAACTCTACTGGCGCATATCCGTCGCGGGCAGGGAGGGCATGCGCAAACAGGCGAACGCCGTCCTCGAAAACGCCGAATATTTCTACCGCGCCCTGCTCAAACGCGGCGTGAAGGCGTGGAAAAATCCGTATTCCAACACGGTGATATTCCGCAGGCCCGCGGACGAAGTTGTGCACAAATACGCGCTTGCGTGCTCCGACGACGAACACTGGGGCAGGTTGTCGCACGCAGTGGTAATGCAATACTTCACTCACACACTAAGCGATGAAATCGCCTCCTCTATCGGCGCGTGAAAATACTTCCCTAAGGGCGTTTCCCTGTACGCCCAGACCGCTCGCGTACGATAAGTACGCCACGCGCACGGGGCGTGAAAGCACCAGTCTAAGGGCGTTTCACGCGCGACCCAGACCGCTTACATACGCCAAGT
>JAJXPD010000086.1 GCA_021641325.1 Opitutales bacterium | reverse complement strand
TCGCCTTGTTGCTTGTTGTTGTGATGTTGCTGTTCCACTTGCCGATTACGGCACCCTTGAAGAAAAGGTCGAGCTGGTCTCCGACCGTGACGAGAGGCGCGGCGCTTGCCGAAAGCGCGGCAGCGAGCAGGATAGACGATGATAATATTTTTTTCATTATTAGATATTTGGTTGATTTTAAATTTTGGGGCAATCGCACGATTGCGTGTTTGTTTTTTACAATTTAGCAGAAATCTCTGAAATTTTTTCAAACTTGTCAAGCATTAAATCCCCCGTATTTTTTAACGGGCGTTCGCGCGGGGAGGCGGAAACTTTCGGGCTTTACATTTTCCGTATTTCGGATTTTATCGGAAATCGTCAAAACTTTTTTTAATAAGAGACAATTTTTCAATCATGGACAACAAGAAAAGCGAAAAATACGGCGTAGGCAATTATTATCCACTGTTCTTCGGAATGCTGTGCAGAATCCGCAAACCGAACGGAGTGTGGGTTGTTCAGGTAGTTTGGTCGAGGCTCTTCACGGTGCTGGGCGTGCTCGCCGTCGCGCTGTACATGCTCCTTACGGCGTTTGTGTATTTCTATTTCAGAATCGCAATCAAGTACGACGAAATGACCGTCGGCAAGGCGCTCGCCTATCCCTTTGACCGCTCCGCGCTCCGCGTTGCAATCGGCGACTACAACATCGCGCAGGCGGAGCAGTGCATAAAAGAGGCGAAGTGGCGCGACGCCTACAAGAATCTCGCTTTCGGAACGGGGCGTTCGCCTAAAAACGTGCGCGGGGCAATGCTTCTTGCCGAATTCTACATTTCGCCCATGTTCAAGCGTCCCGACATGGCGATAAAAGTCATGGAGCGTTCGCTCGTCTACGCGAAGAACGACACGCAGTTCATGCGGCTCTACATGCGCACGCTCATCGACCAGACAGAGGACAGGCGTCTGCTCGACGTCGCCGAGAAGCTTCTGACTTCGGGGACGCTCACGAACAACGACGTCATCGCGTACCTTGCGATGTCGGTTTCGTCGGTGTATTCGCTGCACGGCAATTTCGAAAAGTCGAAGGAGTATTTGGTGAAGTACAAGCTCGACAAAACCCTCCCCGGAATTTTGCGCCTTTCGAAAAACGAGTGGGAGCAGGGCAACCGCGAAGAGGCAATCAACATAATTGCGCAGAATTTCAACTACGCCAAAAATAAAGAGCCGCTTTACGCCATTTTGGTAAACTACTACAAGACGATGGGCGACTTGGAAAAGGCGCGCCAGTATTCGATGCTGCGCTCAATCGAGAATCCGTTTTCGGTCGAACAGCGCATGGAATACCTGAATTTGCAGGCGAAAACGGGCGACGCCGAGGCGGTCAAAAAAGCCGAGGAATCCCTTTTGAAACAGTATGCGGGCGACTACAACGCAATGCTCGTCTTGGGCAACTACGCCGCCGACAACGGAAACATCGCCCTAATGCGCAAAATCTACGACGGGGCAATCGTTAACAATTTTCCGATTGGCGCGTTCTGCCTGCTGCTTCTCGAAACCATGATTACCGACGGCGACTACAAGGGCGCGGTCGATTTCTCCGAGGAGATTTTGAAGGAAAAACCCGTCTGGGCGAGACGCTACGAGGACGTTCTTGGCTGCCTCCGCGCGATTTCCTACTACGCCACGGGCAACGCCAACATGTCCGAAATCATCATGAAGGACGTTCTCAACAGGGGAACGGCGACCCCGCGCGTGCTCGTGGCGACGGCGCGGCGCATGGACAAGCTCGGCGCGATGGCGTTTGCGCAAAAGCTCTTGGAGACGGCGGTGGAAAAATATCCAAAGCACCAGCTTGCGCTCACGCGGCTTATCCAGTTCGAAATAAATCAGGGCAACTCGACTAACCTCGACAAGCACATCGTGCGCCTGCTTGCGATGCGCCGCCCCCCCCGCGAGCTTGTCTTGGAGGCGCGCAAAAACCTTTCGAGCGACAAGTTCATTTTCACGAAAAACCGCGACAAAATCATGCGCGAAATCGACACCCTTGTGAACTCGAAAAACGCAACCTCCACGAACACCGAAACCGGCGGCGACAGAATCACCGAAACCCCCGTTTTCGGCGAGGCTTTGTAGGGTTGCCGCGGCGTTCCGCCTTTTGGGCATGCGCAATATGAAACAGACTCTTGTTCTCGAAGGCGGCGGCATGCGCGGGGTTTTCACCGCGGGAGTGCTCGACTGCTTGCTCGACGAAAAAATATATTTTCCGCGCGTTATCGGCGTGTCGGCGGGAAGCTCCAACGGGCTTTCGTACGCGTCGCGCCAGCGCGGACGCGCGCGCTTTTGCAACATAGACGCGCTCGCAAACCGCAAATACATAGGCCTGAAATACCTGTTCACCAACAGGTGCATAATGGACTACGACTACCTTTTCGGCGAGCTTCCGCGCCGCGTCTACCCCTACGATTTCGACGCCTATTTGAAGTCGGGCGACTTCGAGCTTGTCGCCACGAATTGCAGGACGGGCAAGCCCGACTATCTGGAAAAGCCCAAGACTTTTGCGGCAACTCTTGCCGCGTGCAGGGCGTCGTGCAGTCTGCCCTACGTCTGCCCGCTTACGCGCATACGCGGCGTGCCTTATCTCGACGGCGGAATTTCCGACGCCATTCCCGTAAGGCATGCGCTTGAAACCGGCGCGGGGAAAATCCTGCTTGTGCTCACGCGCAACAGGGGCTTCCGCAAGCCTCCCATGTATTTGTCTATCGCGAAAATCCTCTACAAGCGTTATCCGCGCCTGATTGACGCGCTCAAACGCGCCCACGAAGCCTACAACGAGTCTCTAGCGTACGCCGACAAATTGGAGCGCGAGGGGCGGATAGTCGCCCTGCGTCCAGCGCGTCCGCTCCAAGTGGGACGCCTTGAACGCGACCCGAAAAAACTTGCCGACCTCTACGACGAGGGCTACCGCCTGTGCGGCGCGGCCTTGTCGAAAATCCGCGCGATGTTTTAAAACGCCGCGCCCACGGAATCTTTTTGCGGGCGTTTTTCGGATTCCCCTCGCGTGCCGCCCGCGATTTGCCGTTTCGCGCGTCCGTTAAAGTTTTCGGAGGGTTTTGCAAAAAAAAGGCGTCGGAATAAATTTTCCGACGCCGTTATAATTTTGCCGAATTTTTTTCGGGCTATTTTTTGCAAAGAAGCGAAACCGCGTGCACGCCGATTCCCTGCTTCTCGCCCTCCCAGCCCATTTTTTCGTTCGTGGTGGCCTTTACGCCGACGTCGTTTTCGGAAACGCCCAGCGACTTCGCCAAGACCTTTTTCATTGCGGCGACATGCGGCAGAATTTTCGGCGTTTCGGCGATGATTGAGCAGTCCACATTCGCCACTTTGTAGCCGAGCCTGTCTGCCTCCGCAACCGCCTTTTTGAGGATTTCCTGCGAGTCTATTCCCTCGCAGTTCGGGTCGGACGGCGGGAAGTAGAAGCCGATGTCGGGCAGGGCGAGCGCGCCCAAAATGGAGTCGGCAAGCGCGTGCGTTAGCACGTCGGCGTCGGAGTGTCCGAGCAGTCCGAGCTTCGACGGAATCTCCACTCCGCCAATGATGCATTTTCTGCCCTCGACGAGCCTGTGCACGTCGTAGCCGTGTCCTATTCTAAAATTGCATTCCATTTACTGTATCCTCGATTTCAAAAATTCTACGTATGCGATGTCCTGCGGTACTGTGATTTTCGGGTTGGGGTTGGGGTTTTCGACAATCGAAATCTTCGAGCCGTCGAGCACGTATGCGGCGACGTCGTCTGTGATTTTGATTTTCCCGCGCTTTACTTTTTTGTAGGCGTTTTCGATTGCGCCTGCGCGGAAAACCTGCGGGGTCTGCATTGCCCAAAGGCGCGAGCGGTCGAGGTCGGCGGGCTTGATTTTTTCGGTCGAGCCGTCGGGCGGCACGCGCTTGATTGTATCGACCACGCGCGAGGCGAGAACCGCCGCGCCGTCGCGCATTGCGGCTGCGGCGAGAAGCACGATGTTTTCCGCGCCGACAAGCGGGCGCGCGCCGTCGTGGATAAACGCGAGCGCGGATTTGTCGGAAATTTCGGAAAGTCCGTTGAGAACGCTATCCTGACGCTCCGCGCCGCCCTGTGCGAACTTGACGGACAACGCCTTTTTGCAGTCGGGGAAAAACTTTTTGAGCGCGGCGGAAATTGCGCGTTTCTGCGCGGCGTCGCGGCAGACGAAAACCGCCTCCGACACCTGCCCGCTTTCGAGAAACGCCTTGAACGAGTGCAGAATTACGGGCATTCCGCCGAGAGGTTCGAGCACCTTGTCGGCTACCGTTCCGCGCATGCGCGAGCCGCTTCCGCCCGCGAGAATCACCGCGGCGTTTCCGCTCTTTGCGCTTTTTTTTGCGGCTTTCATTTCAGCTCGTCGATTATCGCGCGCGCGGCGGCGGCGGGGTTTTCGGCTTTGAGAATCGGGCGTCCCACGACGATGAAGTTGGAGCCGGCCTCCGCCGCGAGCGACGGCGTCATCACGCGCTTCTGCTCGTCTGTCGAGCTTCCCGCGGGGCGTATCCCCGGGGTTATGAGTTTGACCTCCTGCGGTATGATTTTTCTGAGGCGTTCGATTTCGAGCGGCGAGCACACCAAGCCGCGCATGCCCGAATCTACCGCGAGCTTTGCGAGCAGCTCCACCTGTTCGGCGGGGGCTTTTGCGACTCCCGTTTCGGCGAGCCCGTCGGCGTCGAACGATGTGAGCACTGTGACGCCCAGCAGCAGCATGTCGGGGTTTGTCTCCTTTGCCGCGGCGACCGCCGCCGACATCATTTCGCGTCCGCCAGACGTGTGTATTGTGAGCATCGAAACGGGCAGGCCTTTGAGGCTCTTGACCGCCGATGCCACGGTGTTGGGAATGTCGTACAGTTTGAGGTCGAGAAAAACCTTGAAGCCCATCGAGGCGACTTCGTTTACGAAACCGCGCCCGTAGGCGAGATACATTTGCAGCCCGATTTTTACCCATTCCAGATTTCCGCGCAGTTTCCCGAGCATGTCGAGAGCCGCGTTTTTGTCGGGGAGGTCGAGGGCGAGCATCAATTTGCAATCGTGTTTTGACATATTGGCGCGTTTATGCAACAATCCGTAAAATTTTTCAAATATTTAAATATGAAAGTAAAAAAGTTTTCCCCCTGCAAGGTGAACCTGATGCTTGCGATAACGGGCGCGCGCCCCGACGGCTTCCACAATCTGGTGAGCATTGTAGCCCCCGTCAAATTCGGCGACTGGCTCGAAGCCGAAATTCTCGACGGCGCGTCGCGCGACGAAATCGAATGCGACATGGAGGGCGTGCCGCTCGACGAGTCGAACCTCGTTGTAAAGGCGGCGGCGCTGTTCCGCAGGGAGAGCGGGAGGGACGTTTTCTTCAAATTCAAGCTCGACAAAAAAGTTCCGCACGGCGCGGGGCTTGGCGGCGGAAGCTCCAACGGCGCGGCAGCTCTGCTTGCGGTAAACGGGCTTTGCGGAAATCCGCTTCCGATGAAAAGGCTCGAAGCCCTTGCGGCGGAAATGGGCAGCGACTGCCCGCTGTTCCTCACGGGAACGCCCGTCGTCATGCGCGGGCGCGGCGAGCTTGTCTACCCGCTTTTCGGCGACGCGCAAGACTACATTTCGCGCCTGAAACTCGTGATTTTCAAACCCGCGTTTTCCATAAACACGGGCTGGGCGTACTCGCAGATGAGGGCGAACCCCTCCGACTACATCGACGCCGACGAGGCGGAATCGATGCTTTCCGTATGGCTCGAAAACCCGAGCATTTCGGGTCTGCCGCTCGTAAACAACATGCAGATTGAGGCGTTCAAGAAATATCCCGCGCTCGAACTCGCCGTGGAGGGCGTGCGCGAAAAATTCGCGGTGCCCGCCATGATGAGCGGCTCCGGCAGCGCGTGTTTTGCGATAGTAAACAACCTGACCGACGCGCGGATTTCGGAGCTTAAAAATTTCGTGAAGTCCATGCTCGGCGACTCCTGCGTTGTTGTTGACGCGTAGCGCAAAATTCGGCTTTTCCGCAAAACAAAAACGCCCCGTTTTTCGCGGGGCGTTTTGCGTATCCGTGTTTGCGCTTGGGCTATTTGCCCGCAATGCGGCGCGTTTTGCCCGCAAACTTCAAGACGACGTTCGCGCCCTTGGGCGGCGACACTTCGAACTTCCCGCTTTTTTCGAAGCGGAATTTTATCGAGCCGTTCTTGACGGGAATTTCGCCCTCCGCCCAGTCAAGCCCTACGAGGTCGGGTTTGAGCAGGTATTCGTTCGGATTTTCGGTTTCCCAGAAGCCGCAAATTCCGCGGAATGCGACGATGACGGGCGGCGCGCCGAGCGACGCGTGGCAGAGGCTAAGCCCGAACGGTCTGCGGTAGAATTCGAGCTTTTGCGCGGGCGTCCCCTTGGGGGTGAAGTTTTCGGGGAAGCGCGTGAAGCCGTCGTCGAGCCAGCCGCCCCAGATGTCTTTGACGTAGTCGAAAGCCTCGCGGACATGCCCCGCCTTTGCGTATGCGAGCATTTCGTAGGGCTTTTCGATGCTTACGTCTTCGCGGTAGTCCTTGACTGCGGGCATGACTTTTTCGAAGAGGTTGTCGAGCGATTCTTTCGGGAATATCCCGGCGAGCACCGCCCAGTACTGCGCGTATTGCGATATTTCGGTGTCGGGCTTCCCGTTTTTGTCGTAGCCGTTTATGAACGCCCGCCGCTCGCCGTCCCAAAAATGTTCGAGGATTTTCCCGCGCAGGGATTCCGCCATGTTTGCGTATTTTAGCGCAGAGGAGGAGTCGCCCCAGCGTTCAGAGAATTTCGCGGCGTTCTTCCAGTTTATGTAGAGCATCATTTGCACATAGGCGGGCGTGCCCTTCCAGTAGGGGAATGGGTGTCTTTTCGCCCAGCCTGGGAGGAACGCGGGCCACTTGGAATGGCGGTAGGGCAGGAACCCGTTTTTGTCGAGCGCGCTTTCGTAGAGGGCGAGCATTTGCAGGATTCTGTCTTTGTATTGGAGCGACGTCTCGATTTCGCCGTATCTTGCGAAGTCGTGTTCGAAGCCCACGAGCGCGTGCAGGGGGTAGTCGAGAATGCCCGTGTTGTAGAGCGACGGCTTGTCGGAAAGCAGCGAGAGCGCGTAGGAATTGCGCGAGACCGCGCGGGCGTCGAAGAGCAGGTCGGCGGCAAGGCCCGCCTCTACGGCGTCGAGCGGCCACGGCAGGAAGTCGCGCTTGATTCCGTCGAGGTAGAAGTCGTGCGTGGAGGTGTGGATTGTGGCGGCTCCCGCCTCGAAAATGCGGTTGAACATTTCGTCGCTGCACCTGAATTTTCCGATTCTTTTCATCGGGAAAAGTTTTGCGCGGAACACTGGGACGGAGATTTTCGCGCCGCCGTCCGACTCAATGCGCAGAAAGCGCAACGCCCTTTCGGGAAGCTCGATGTCGTTCAATCCGTCCGCGAGCGCAAACGACGGAAGCGGCTTTTGCTCGAAGCGCACTTCGTCGTCGTTGAGGGCTTCGGGCAGGCTTTCGCCGACGGAAAATCTGAGCGTTCCGCTTCCCTCTGCGCGTAAGACGACGCTGCCGAGTTCGTCGTGCTTGAAGTCTATCACGAGCTTCGAGTTTTTGCCCATCTCGATTCCGTCGGCGGAGACTTTGCAGTTTTCGGCGACGGGGTATTTGTGCGGCGGGATTTCGTAGATGTCGTAGGAAAGGTAGTCGGGCGTAGTCTGCGGCTCGTCGAAGAGCGGCGACGATTCCGCGGGCACCCAGCTCTTGCCGTCGAGGCTCGCCGCCCAGCCTTCGGGCGTGGACAGCCCCTCGCCCTCTATTATAAGGCAGGGCAGGCGGGTTTTCGAAACCACCTTAACCCTGATTTCGCGCTTTCCCGCGGGTATTGTGATTTCGCCCGTGCGCATTCCCGCAACGCGCTTGCCGTCAACGTCGATGTACGCCAAGTGCGACGCCCGCCATTTCATCTTGGCGTCTTTCGGCAGGTAGACTTCGCGCCTGAAAAGCGTCGATTCCTGCGGGGTGTAGTATGTTCCGCCGTCGTTTACGTATGCGCAGCGTTCCACCGATTTTTCCGCGAGTCTGCGGTGGCAGAACGACGCGTACTGCCCCGGATACCACATGTATGCGGCTTTCCATTTCCCGAATTCGGGACGCGCCGCCTTTTTTACGGCGGGGTCGGTCGCGGGGCTGTATTCCTCCGCCTTGAAAGGTTGAGCAAACGCCTGCATGCCCGCAAACGCCGCTATTGATAGCAGATAGTATTTATATATAGACATGTCTGCATTATTGCGTATGAGCAATTTTTAATCAACGAAATTGTGGAATTTTTTAACGTTGCAAAGGCGGGGCGGTTTTGCATTATTCAACGCGCATGAAAGATATACACGGGAGTTTAATTTTTGCGCTGTGCCTGCTCGCCTTTACGGCAATCGTATTTTTTCTGAAATACGGTCAGGAGCGCGCGCAGTCGCAAATATTGGAGGAGGAGACTAAAACGGCGCAGACCCGCGCGATGACCGTCGAACGCAAGGCGGACGAAGCCGAGCGCAAAACGCGCCTTGCGCAGGAGGCCGCCGCCGACAATATCCGCAAGGCGCGGGAGGCGCGCGAAATGCTCGAACGCGCAAAGCGCACAAGTTCGCTTACGCAAAAGGAGATTGTCTCCAAACTCAACGCCCAGCTGGAGCGCGAGGCGGACGCCCGCCTTTCCGCCGAAAAGGCGTACGCCGAACTTCTGAAACAGCGCGACATTCTCGACAAAACCGTCGCCCAAACCAAGTCCGACTTGGAGCGGCTGCGCGCGCAAAAATCAACGCGCTCGGAATCGCTCGACAGGCTCGAAAACATGCGCAAGCTCCTGAAAAGCCGCGAGTCGGAAATCGAGGCTCTGAAACTGCGGCAGGCGGAGCTTGAACGCCTCAACGCCGCCGCCTTGGAGGCTCAGGCGGCGACCGAGCGCGAAATCGAGCGCAGGGGCGGCATAGTGC